>JAUVZH010000175.1 GCA_030602675.1 Candidatus Heimdallarchaeota archaeon
CGTTGATCGATACGAATAAGAAGCGAGTCGATATAGAACAATTCAGACAGTTTGATGCTGTAGCTTTTGGCTCACCAGATTATTGGGGATATATTGCTGGGGGATTAAAGATTTTTGTAGATGATTTCTATATTGCACGTAAAGATAATCGACAAGGATTGGAAGATAAACCGTATGGGTTATTCTACTCTCACGGAGGTGGAGGATCTGTTCGTGAACCTTTCGAGAATCTTTTTAGGATTATGAGGATTGGTTCAAAGGTTGGCAAAACAATTGAATCATATGGGTATCCTAATAGCATGGTACTGGAAGCGTGCCATGAATTAGGTCAACAATTAGTAGAAAACATAGAAATGAAATAAATGTAAATCTCTAAATGAAAAATAAAAAAAATGTATAATCACCGCACACACTTCTTCATTTAGAACTATTAATATTATTATTAGAAAAGATATCAAAATCCTCATTCATAGAAAATAACTCGTCACGTCTTTTCTTAGAAGACCAAAGATATAACAAAGATAAACCAAGGATAAAGGCAACAGGAAGAATAAATAAAAGCAATTGTGGACCAGGTGGGGGAAGAGGACTACCAGGTTCAAAAGGTACTGCACTTAACAATATGTAAAGTCCATATTCCAGTAAAGCTAAAACAGAAGTAGCATATATTCCTGAAATAATCATACCTCTGAATTCCCATTTCCTCACAGTATACACTTCTATAATAACTATGATCATTTTAGTAAAAAATATTCCCTCGGAATTAAGATAATTCTGCAAAAAATAATGATACTATATAATCTATTCTTCTTCAAAGAATACCAGTCTCAACTAGACAAAAAAAACAAAAAAAATGTAGAATCACTTCACACACTTCTGCTTTAAGATCTAGAAGTCCAGTTCGGGAAGGACGCTTTAGCTTTAAATGTTAAACACAATCCCAACGAATAGAGATATTATCACATTCAACAAGCAATACTTTGTTGATAGCTTTTTCAAGTTCAAAACTAGCAAGAAGATTATTGAAAAGCTCAAAAACAGCCTTTTTCCCTTGAGATGTTGGTCGAAGGATAATGACACCATACAAGGAATCTAGTGGGTGCATGATTGGATTATTGAAATCATTATCAAGAGTGATGAGAAGCCTTTGTTCATTCAAACAAAGTTTCAGAAGCGAATGATCATCAATTCCTGTTTTCTTCTCATGAAAGACACTATCAACTTGATGATTATCAGGTGATTCTAAGAGTTTTTTTAAAGAAAAAGGAACATTCTCATCGAGCTTGAATTTCATTGAAGCACCTTCAACTCTCAGCTTTTAATGGGATAGTCTCTCCTCGAGCAAGTGAAGCAGCATATTGTAAAGCAGTACTTATATCACCTTTCTTCAATGAAGGGTATTCTTTAATGATCTCTTCTTCAGACATACCTTCAGCCACACAATCAAGGATGACTGAAATCATCACTCGAGTATTCTTGATACAAACCTAACCGTGGCAGATAGTTACTTTCGAAGCTATTTGAGCTTTCCAATCACTAGTCATACACAATCACTAGATATTATTATCTATTTGTTGTTTATAAAAACATTCACTAACTAAATGATTTAAAATAAACAAGCTCAGAACTCACACTTCTTCTATAAAGATAAAAAGATCAATTTGAAAATGGCGGATTTAAAGAAAAGAAGTAACGATTCAAATGTTGATTTTCTACTTTGTTAGCAGTAATCGATTATTATTAATCTCAACAACTGAACACTTTCATTATTTAATTCTAATTTAGATTTACTGAAATATGTTATGTATAGGTTAAAGGATAGGTTTTTAGAAGAAGATGTTCTCAGGATTATAAGAAAGCACTCATTTCTTCGGAGGTTTGAGTTAGTAATGATCAAGAGCAAGAAAATTAGAACTTTTTTACATCTAAATCTTTTAATCATAATTCTATTCTTGTCAGGACATTCTTTGTCATCAACGAATTCTAATGGAACATTAGAGAAAAATGAAATACAATCAAATTGTATTAGTTATCTAATCATTACAACAAAATCCTTTGTGGATAATGTTGAACCACTAGCAACCTGGAAAACACAGAAAGGATTAATTTCCAAAATTATTACAATTGAAGATATTGATCGAGAATATACTGGTTTTGATAGAGCAGAAAAAATTAGAAATTGCATTAAGCAGTACTATAATAACAATAACACAAAATGGGTAGTTCTTGCTGGTGGAGAATCAAAAATTCCGAGCAGAGCTGTTAGTGTTGATAATGCTTTAGTGTACTGTGATTACTATTATTCAAACTTAGATAATAATTGGCTAGTGAACACCAATGGAGTAGCAAGCATTATTGATGTTTTAGATTGGGATGCTGAAGTATATGTTGGTCGATTACCAGCTGAAAGAGCCTCTCAAATGAATGAATTAGTAGCAAAGATACTTAATTATGAAAAAAATCCACCAATAGGTCCTTGGATGAAACACGCACTATTTGCTGGAACATTCGCAAACTTTGATAGTGATGAAAATAGCAACAATATCTTTGATGAAGGAGATTATGAAGGATTCGATACAAATAGAAATCATAATTGGTTGAAAGAAAATATTTTGCCGGCAAATTGGACAAGTACACTTTTAGCTGAACGTGAAGGAATTGTTGTTACAAGCTATCCTTATGATGAAAGTATCAGTACATCTTCATTCATTAATGAAATCAATTATGGTGCCAGTATTATTATGGCTGATGCTCATGGCAGCCCATTTGGTATGACTAGAACTATTTTTTCTAATGATGTAGATCAGGACGGATTATTTGATTATGGTGTTGATAGTTATACTCCAAAATCGTTTCTTTCTATATCATCTGAATTCAATACTGATGGAAAAAATGGTTTCTTCTGGTTAGCAGCATGCAGTACTGGAACTTTTACAGAGGATGTTTGCCTATCTGAATATCTTGTTCGAAATTGTGGAATCGGTTGTATTGCTAGTTATGGATCCTCATACTATGACCCATTGTGGTTTAATGGCACTCACCTTGGATGGTTTACTCAAGGACTTTCAACTCGTTTCTGGGAACAATTACTAGAGCAAGGAATTAACCAACCAGGAATGGCATTTTCATTGGCTAAAACAGATTATGTAGCAGATCATATTGCTTTGGATGGACCTGATACTGAAGGCAGAACCTTAACCCAGTATAATTTAATGGGTGATCCGGAAATTCCCATTTGGACTGATATTCCCCAAGCTATTGAACCAGAGATTGAAATGAATGAAACAACTGGAATTGTTACAGTTAGAGCTTTAGCTGGTGAACTACCACTTCCAAATGTCACAGTAACTCTAACAGGAGCATCATACTATTATAATGTAACAACAAATGAGCTAGGAGAAGCTACGCTTTTATTACCCAACTTAGAAGAATCCGAAGATATTACAATAACATTCTCAAAAAAACAGCTATTACCATATCAAGAACTTCTAACATCACATGCTAACCTTTCAGGGTCTATAAATTTTATAATAGCTATAATCTATGTCCCATTTATAGCGTCATTTGTTATTATAATACTAATACGATTAAAAAGAGCTTAAAGATAAGAATGAATCATAATGATTATTTCGGGATTAAAATAGAACTAGTTTATCCAAAATAGTCATTTCAATTTCTGAATTTATTTTTGACTAGTACAACATGAAAAAATAACTAATTTATTGATGTTCAGGTCACACACTTCTTCTCTAAGGGCTGGAAGTCCGGTTCGGTAATGACACGATTGGTGATAAATGAGGATTAAAAAGCAATAGAATTTTAAAAATGAAATCTCATCTGTATTAAAGTGAAAACAATGAAGCAACAAATAATGGTTGAACCAGGAAAAATTGAATTCCAGGAGATACCAATTCCCGAATTAAACGAAAATGATGTTTTGATAAAAATAATGCGACTCGGGATTTGTGGCAGTGATATTCATGTGTATCATGGAATACATCCATACACCCCCTATCCTGTTACTCAGGGACATGAAGTTTCAGGTATGATTGAAAAGGTGGGAAGTAAAGTAACAAATTTCAAACTTGGTGATATAGTTACTATTCAACCTCAAGTTGTTTGCGGAGAATGTTATTCATGTACACACGGTAAATACCATATTTGTGATAACTTGAAAGTTATGGGGTTTCAAACTACCGGTATGGCTTCTGAATTCTTTGTAACAGACGCAAAGCGCGTTCTTAAATTACCCGATGATATTTCATATGAACAAGGAGCAATGATCGAACCTATGGCAGTTGCTTGTGGAGTTTTTACTAAAACAGATGATCTGCATGGGTTAAATATCATTGTTTTAGGAGCAGGACCGATTGGTAATCTCACTGCTCAAACAGCAAAAGCTTTAGGAGCTAAATCGGTATTAATAACCGATGTGAGTGATTATCGATTGGAAATAGCAAAAAAAGTAGGTATTGAGCATACTATTAACACCTTAAAGCAAAATTTATCTGAAGAGATCGTGAAAGCTTTTGGCCCTGATAAAGCAGATGTAATTATCGAATGTGTAGGTATTAAGCAGACAATTGATGATGCAATACAGAATGCTAGAAAAGGCACAGACATTATCATCGTAGGAGTATTTGGTGAAAAACCAGCTATAGATTTAGCAGCAGTACAAACTAATGAATTACGACTTATTGGTATGCTCATGTATCAAACTAAAGAATATCTCCAAGCAATCGAATTAGTACATTCTGGGAAAATTCAGTTAGAACCACTAATGACCAAGCATTTCAAACTCGAAGATTACGATAAAGCTTATCAGTATATATCAGAAAGAAAAGATAAGGTCATGAAAGTCTTTATTGATGTCAACTGATTTACCTAAATTTAGAAATAAATAACAGAACATCCTGAGAACAATATTCTTTTGCTTTTTGTAATAATACTGTTATACCATAAATTGAAAGGAGAACTAGATATGAGTAAGATGGTAAGTGACAAGAAGAATAACCAAAAAGAAACAAAGAAATTAGTTGTAGCTGCTATACAACCAAAATTAGAATATGGTGATATACAAAGAAATCACAGTCATACTTATCCATTAATTGAGGAAGCTACAAAACAAGGAGCGCAATTAATCGTCTTACCAGAGTTATTCTCTACTAGTTATTTTGTTTCAAAAGAAATTTGGGATTTTGCTGAAAACCTTAATGGCCCAACAGTTACTTGGCTTAAAGCTACTTCACAGAAATTAGGAATATATCTTGGAGCAGGATTTGTTGAGACAGATGGAAAAAATATCTTCAATTCTTTTGTTATGACTGATCCTAAAGGCAGCATTATTGGAAGAATCAGAAAAAATAGTGCTGAAGCATATGTTTTCAAGCGTGGAAAAGGAGTCCATATAATAAAAAGTGAGATTGGTAAAATTGGTGTAGGTATTTGTGCTGATAATCAATCATTTGTTTTTCTCAAGCAAATGAACAAAGAATCAGTAGATATCATGCTCATGCCTCATGCTTCACCTCTTCCTGTAAAAACTTCAAAATTGGTAACTGAAAAAGACTACAATGATCTACACCAGAAATTGAAAGAATTGCCAATATTTTACACAAAAACATTAGGTATTCCAGTTGTTCTTGCAAATCCCATCAGTTTATTTAGAAAAATGCCTGGAATAATTGGAAGAATTATAAAAGCTGAATTATTTTCTCTTAAAGGTCTTTCAAGAATTGTCGATTCTGATAGTACAATAAAAGGGGAACTAGATGAAGCTGAAGGAATAATAGTTGAGACTGTAATATTAGACCCAAGTAGAAAGAAATTTGTTGAACCTCTAAATTATAGCGGATGGATTTCTCCTGGTTCTAGGCTATTTAGGAAAGTAATAATGCCTTTGGATATTTTTATTGGTAAAATATACTATTTTTTGAATATTAGAAGAAGAAGAAAGAGAGCTAAAAAAATAGCGTTTAATAATAGATGAATATATGGAGGAGCAATAAAACGAATAAGAATCCAGATACTTCTTATTGTCTTTCTTCAGCTATTTCAGATAATCTTTCGTTATATTCAATTGCATATTAATGTTGCATAGGACCCATACTTCTCCTTTAAGGTCTAGAAGTCCGGTTCGGGAAGGACACGCTGAAG
>JAUVZH010000047.1 GCA_030602675.1 Candidatus Heimdallarchaeota archaeon
TTTTTCAGGTATTTTACTTAATAACATTAAATTGTTAAACCGCTCTAAAAACCAATCGCTATGAGTTGTTATTAAAATCTTAACCCCTTCTCGTATAAGTCTGACAATAAATTTAGCCAGTCTTAGTTGATTAGCTGGATGTAAATGTGATTCAGGTTCTTCAATTATAAGCATATCGCCTTTTTTCACATAGTATTTTAGATACAAAAATATAGGAGCTAACTCAGATACACTTGATGCAGTTCTATAAAGTGGGATTTCATGTTTTTCTCTTTGAAAAATAATCTCAGGTACGCTTTCCCTATCTTCACTCTTTAATAATATTTCTCCATTAATTAATTCTCTTTCAAATTTTCTAGTGAATTCATAAAAGTCACTTTTCTCACGAACATCTAACTCTAATAATTTTAGTATAAAATCGGATGATATTCCTAATTTTGGAATATTTAATGGTCTAACACCAGCATAGCGTATATTACGAAAAACACTAGCAGCTAATGATCTATAACCTTGTAATATACCTGATCTCGCTGCAGGCAAATAATAAGAATTAGCTTCAAAGTCACTAAAAAGAAAGCTAAATACATCCAATATCATTTCTACTACACTCGTAAATGGATCTAACACTCTTTGAGTAGGATAGTTAATCTTTGTATTTTGCTCATCAAGAAAATATATTTGATATTTCTCTTTACTTGTCTTTTTAATATGAAACTTTATCCTAACCATCTCTGGTTCATCATCTATTATCTTTGAAAAAAGTGGTAGAGATTTTGACGTTAAATCAGTGCGATTTTTACTATGCTTAAACTTCATGCTAAGATTATTATAATCAATACTAAATTCAAAATTCTTAGATTCATATTTTATTAAATCATCAAGTTTACATGAAAAAGCTGTACTAATTTCTTCCTTTAGATATTCTTTATATATCTTCTCAACAAGAATTTTGTTAACTACTTCATAGACAATTTCATCTGAAATCGTTAGTATTTGATTTTTCTTCAAATCTCTTATTTGATTTTCGAATTTTTGTAAAATGGTATTAGTTGACTTCAATCTGTTAATCATTTTTCTGGGGACTATTTTATCGTCTAAATGTCTTCTTAAGATGTAAAATGGAGTGTCTCTTTTTGTCGTAAAATCAAAAAATGCGTGTAAAAGCATTGCTGTATATGATTTACCTGCATTATTAGGTCCAATGAATATAGTTAAAGGTTTGATAGTTAAATGACCTGATTTTATTGGACCAAAGTTAGTTAAAGTAAAATCAAATGGAGAAAAATCCTCTTGAAACCTACTTTTGCTCATTTTTATTTCAATCTCCTTTTACAATCCCAATTATATGAATAATTCCATTCTATTAAACTATTATCTTCTTTTAATGATGAAAAGGTATTTTAATAATGTTATAGATTAAATTAAAAATTATTATATATATATGATATGGATTCATAGAAACTTTTGAATCGGTGAAAAAATATAGAGGAATGTATTATGCCTTCACGTGGATGGAAGCAAATTAACTTCAGAGAAGAAATGATTAAAAAAATTGATGAGTTTATCAAAAGATCAGATGTCCAAGAAAAATATGGATATGAATCTGTTCCTGAATTTATGAGAAGAGCTGCTTCTAATCTCATTATCCAAATTGAACGTGAGTTATCAATTGGTGACAGCTTCATGCTTTCTGCAGAAGAACATAGAAAAAGAGATCAAGAAGAAAAAGAATGATCAAATTTATACGATTCTATTTTTAATAATTCCTTCTCTCGAGATAACCAGTTTTCCAACTCTTTGAGATCCTTAGCTTTTTTTATCAATGATAATATATGCTCATAAATTTCTATTTCCTTTTTCATTTATGCCACCAGTGGTGCATTAGAAAATGATTACACTGGGTATATAAGGGAAAAGTCTAGGGATAGAGATTTCCTAAACTAAATTCTTCTGTGAAAAAACGACTATTTTTTTCTTCCAGGAAATATGATAGCGATCAATAAAGATCATGTTTTTTAAATGGCCTATTACTTATCAGTAGTTCTTGAGTCTTTTTGCTCCGGGTATTATTTCTATTAATTCCCAAAGTATATAGTGTTTCTAACTGCCAGAAATAAAATCCTTCATAGAGATAACGGACCATCTCATGATCATTATAAGAGATAAAGATGCAGCAATTAAATTTCTTATCCAAATCAAACAGGACGTTTCTCAAATCTGAATGATCAGAAATTTGGAAATCACATTCATAGACATCCTCAACTAAAAAATAAGGAGGATCACAATAGATCAGGGAATTATCTACAGCATAGATTTTCAGAAGCTTTTTGTAATCTAGCGATTCAATTACTACCTTCCTTCTGATTAGTTCTTTAGATAGGTCCATGATTTGCTTAATTGGAATTCTATGAGGTCTGGCTGCTTTCACTCGAGCAGATTTAAAATGACCACATTGTGCAGCATAGGAATGATATAACAGGTAGAGCTTTCGATAGGCCTTCATGATAATATTGCTAGTTTTTAGAGCTTTAAGATAATTGAAGAGTTTCCGGGAGGGAATAGTTTGCTCAAGTTTTTCTAATAATTCAGATTTCATTCTTGGATTAAGTAGACAAATGAAAATAGCACTTAAACCATCATCCAGATCATTGTAGATTTCAAGATCAACACTTTTCTTGTTGAAGAGAATTTTACCTGAACCTCCAAAAGGTTCTATGTAGATTTTATGTTTTGGAAAAAATTGTATAATTTGTTTTGCTAGTTTAGCTTTTCCTCCAGTATAGCTAAAGGTCTGCATGCCTGGTGTCATGCTTATTTCTCTTATAAAGGAATAATGTACTCAGAGAGAGATTAGCAAAAATAAAAAAACATGACTAATGGATCCCTTACCTGCAGAAAGAAAGTTGATTGATGGGGTGCCATCCTACTAGTCTAAAAGGGGGAACCTCTATGACTAAATCAGATGATAACCCTTTCATCCAAGAATAAATGCCCTAGAGAGATATGAAAGAAGAAACATTGAGAGGGTTTCGTTCTTTTGAACTCACCAAAGCATAGAATATATTGGTTTTAAAATTTAAAGAAGTAACTATTTTTTATCGGATAGAAGAATCGATGGTCAAAAAGTAATTCTTCTGTTGGTAAATTTAGAAGGAAAAAGAACTATTTACTAAAACAATCACTGTTGTGGATTTTTCTTTAATGTTACCCTTACGATATCATTTGGTTTTAAACCATAATGTTTAGGCACATAAATAAAATATTCACCAGTTTCTGATTCATAGATTTGAGCAGCATAAACTTTTACATCTTCAGACATTGATATCTCCTTTTCAAGAAATTTGTTATAAGATAATTTTCAATCCTTAAAATCATTTCTGTTGGCAAATTTAGAAGGCAAAACAATCCATGATGTTTACAATCAAAGTGAAACTTTCAGTGACCATTATCAGTAATATAGATATGTTAAAATCGAAAGTGTTACAACGAGAAAAATAAATAACCAATAAAGAATGTTTTTAGATAGTAACGTAAATGTTTCAATATTTGAGGGAATATAATGTCAGAAGAAAGGAAAAAATGGATTCAAAATTTACTTGAAGATTTAGATAGTGATTTATGGCAAGTAAGTGCTGAAGCTGCTCAGATGTTAGGAGAAATGGAAGCAAAAGAAGCGATCCCACAATTAATACGAAAATTACTACCTGATAGTGATGATTTATATCAAGGGAGTATAATTCTTGCATTGGGAATGTTAAGAGCTAAAGAAGCAATTCATTTATTGATTGAAATTCTAGAAAAAAATCCAAATATTGATATTCGTGAAGCTGCTGCTTGTGCATTGAGTGAAATTAAAGCAATAGAAGCAATTGAACCACTTAAAAAAGCATTATTAAGTAGGAAAAATGAGTCACACAGATTTCAATTTGCAGTGAATTTAGCTCGTTTAGAAGGAAAAGAAGGTATTGGATACAAATCACTACTTGAGATAAAAAATAGTAAAGGATTTAGGAATTATACACAAAAACAGGAATTTGAAATGCTCAACTTGGAATTAAATCTAGAGCAAAAGACAAAGAATGTAAAAGATGAATTAGTTGCTACAACAGAGGTTATTAGAAGTCAGCCAGAAAGCAATGAAAAAAAAGAATCGCTAGAAAAACTTCTAGTATTAGATAAAACAATTAATGAATTAGTTAAAGCAACTGAACAGGGAAGATCTGAACGAGAAGCATTAAGGAAAGAATTTTTTAATACTCAAAGAAGCATTGAAGATACTTTTAGAAAAAGGGATTATTTAGAAGTAAAAGGACATAGAGAAACTTTACAATCTCAAATCAATGATCTTAAAAAGGAAACAAGTTACATTCGAAAAAGAGCTGATGAGAAGATAACCATTAAAGATGAGTTTTCTGGTGCTTGGAAGACCATTTCATTTATAGCATTAATATTAGGGGGACTAGGTTCTATAGTTTCAATTGTTTTGATCATCTTAAAGATAATTGAAGTAACGAGATAATTCTAAAAATATACTGTGACAAGGAAAAGAGTAAATGACTCAAATTGAAAAGATTCTGAATGAGGAATAGCAAATGAGTGAATTATTAGATTTCATTAATGGTACTGTTAAAGAGGATATAGAACCTTATTTGAAAAGAGTAGATGAGGAAAATCGTCCTGATTATAGACCTAAAGCAATCAAGAATTTAGGAATACAATGGATAGGATTTAATGACATACGAATTCCCCAAAAATTACTTATGATTCTAAAAGATCCACTTGAACAAGATGAATGTAGAAGTGTTTCTTCTGAATATTTAGCGTACAAAGTTCATTCTAGTAAAAATATTAAAGATGGTAGTTTTCATAATTTAGTAGATGATATAATTGAAACCCATCTTATATTATTACAAAAGAATTACTCTAAAAATAATCAATTTATCATTACTCTAATCTCATCCATTTTAACAATGGCACTACAAAAAAAGAGGTCATTGGCATTAATCAAACCTTTAGTAAAGAAAAAACTGGATCCAAAAATAATTATCGAGTTATTAAGGACAATTTATGTATTTGAACCAAATAAAAAGAACGCAATAAAATTCTTTCAAAAGAGATTAACAATCAGGGCAGATTTTAAAATACATCAATATATAGTAGATCAGCTTGATCATTATTTCAGATCCGAAAACAATGATTGGGAAACCATTGAAGATTCGTTTATTTATCTACTAAAAAGCAAACAAAGTACTTTTATAAAAAAAGCAGCAGAAATGTTAAGGGATTATGGGAACCGTGAAAAAGGAGAGAAAGAAGTACTAGAAGCTTTAGAAACAAATCATGAAAATGAAATAACAGTATTATTACTAGCTAGTTTAGGAACATTAGGTAATGATAAAAAAGAAACAATTCTGAAACTTAACCATTTTATGGTTAAAGGTAAAAATAAGCAAATACAAGCATCAGCTAAAAGTGCTATAATGCAAATTTGGGGAATTACTACTCATGAGAATTGGGGTGTTTTAATTAATCAGTATATTGAAAAACCAGAAAAATCAGAGAAAAAACTTGTACAATTTTTGAAAGAATCTAATGATAAAATAACTTACTTTGTTGGTTTTATTGTTTCAATTGTATTTGCTTATACAAAGACAATTTTAGATTTCTTTTTACTGGATCAAAATATAAAAAACATAATTGGATGTATTGTTATTGCATTACTAGGTGTAATTACACTTTATTTGTTATTTATTTTCATTGGCAAGATATGTGTTGAAAGAGGAGAAAAGAAAGAAGGATGAATAATGTGGATAAAAAGAAACAAATAGAAATAATTGAAGGAAATAAAATAAAGTCGCAGGGTATATAAGAGAAAATGTAAGGAAAGAGGTTTCCTAAACTAAAGAATTCTGTTGGTATATTTAGAAGGAAAAAAATCTGGGAAGAAAATCATTTTGTAATAGGCATTAAAAGAGGATACGAACGTCCATTAGCTTCAATCTCAATAGCTTTTTTTTGTTCAAAATGACTAAATTTTATATCTTTATCATTGAGCATTTCTTCAGGCTCATGAAGATCGATAATCATAGCAGCAAATTCTGATTCTTGTATATCTACAGCATTAAGAGCTTGTTTAAGACGATCTGTCATAATAGATTTTGCTTTATACTCATTACCAATTTTATCTTTCATACTAATATGCATAATAAATTCTTCAATTTTTAGAAATGCAGATTGAAGACTAAGATCGAAAGTTATACAAACAGATTTAGCGTCAACCAATCCAGCGTTCTCTAAAAAGACAACAATAGACTCTAAATCATCTCGTAAAATAATATCTTTTAGAATGATAAATGGAGCCATAACATTAAAAGTATCGTGTTTGATTTTAGATGAGATTTTCTTCTTTGTAGAAAAGATAACACCCTCTACTTTTCCTTTGATAATAATTGATTTTACAAGAGTTTCATCAAAATCATTAGGTCCATAAGTAACTTTGACATTATATGAGATTGACCGCGTATGACCTTGAGGAATAAAATCTAAATCTGGATGAGTTTGTTTATTAAATATTATTTTCTTTTGTTCAGGTTCTTTAGTTAGAACAAATCCTTTATCAATATTTTCTTCTATTACTACATCTAATATATCTTGATCGGCATAAATAACAAGAGTAATCTCAACTTCTTGATTAGGAAGTAAAGTTCGTGGAGCAGCCCGACTAAGTCTTATCATTTCTTTTTCTCCTCCTTAATGGTTTCTTGTTGTATGATCTTTGATAGATCTGGACCTAGAACTTGATATGAAAGAGTTTCTCTTGGTCTGAAATTAGTATAAAATATCAATTCTCCCTCTGAACTAAATCCTTTCTGATGGAAACTTATTCTTTGAGCTAATGGACAATTTGGATCCACACTTTTCACAGTCCAAACAGCATTCTCATTATTATAAATTACACTAATTGTTCTTATAAGTTCATCTATTTGTATATCCTTAAGTTTTTTCTTAACCATTTTTTGAAACCGCTCCTCTTTATGTTTATCTCTGGTTCTATCTTTTCTTTTACTTATGAGAGTTAATTCTGGAAATGTAAGATCTACTTTTGATATAGGAACAGCTACAAGGTAATTCTTTATCAGATCATCAGTAGTATTTTCTAAAATCACTTCAGCCAAAAATGTAAAGAAATTCCTACGCTGAATTATGATTTTTTCGCGAATTAATCCCCTGAAGTAATTCCTATCATCAATTGATATTTTTATCAGAAGTTTAATCTTTTGAACACTTTTGGGTTCATTAAAATGTAAAATGATTTCTTTTTTCGCAGGTTTTTCTCTTCTGGTAAACTCCAATGGATTATTAATTAATAAATCAAAAGCTTCAATAGATTCAATTTTCCCATAATCAGGCATTGGAATAGTTATCCCTTTTGATAATCCTAGTTTTCCACCAGGTTCAATATCAAATATAACTTCTAATAATCTTATTTGTCTTTCAAAATCAATTATTGCTTTAGGATAATTTTGAAGATATTTTTTTGGTTTAAAGAGGGGATCAATTATAAGGTTTTTAAGTATAGATACCAATTTAGCTGAAGTAGCTGTATAAATGAGAATTTCCCCTGCATCTGTCAATCCTAATCAAGAAAAAATATACCTTTAACTTCTTAATGATTTCTCTTAAATCATGTTTTTGTCGTGGAAATATGATAAAGGACTTTATCATAGCTCCAGGATACCTGCATCAGTTAAAGAATATAGAAATTTTCTATCTTGTTTAATCATGTTTTTACTTTTTTAGTTTTTAATTTCTTTTTCACATCTTGTTTTTTATCAGTCTTTTGAGAATCTTCTTCCTTCAGTATGTTTTTAAAAATCTCTAAGTTTGCTTCCTTTGGTGTTAAAACAATTATTAGAACTATAAAACTCAAGCTTAGTATATGAGAAATTTTCTCGTTCATGTTTTCTTTCCACACTCCAAACATTGATAACAATTTTTAGGAACTTGTTTGTAACCCACAAACTTGATTGATTTCTTGTGAATAGTTCCATTGCAACATTTTTTACAAGCGATTAGTTTCTCATCTTTTTTTAATGGTTTAAACACAATTATTTCAACAGTAGATGTAGGCATGCTTTCTTAACCTCTAGTTTTTTTCTTCGCTAACGCTCCTCACTATCCTCCCCGGGTCCATCAGGACTAGCACTACTACCCCCATGGTTACCACCAGGGCTAGCTAGTAGCATCTGCAGGTGCTCTACCAGTAACTGGTGCAAGGAAGGCTCAAGAAGAGGAGAAGATCGATTGATAGTCACCGACTGATCAGCAGAAGCTTGAGAAGCAAAACGAGCTCCTATGAAAGGAGACCAGAAGAGAAGGGATCCTTTCGAACCGGTTATTGAACTTATGAAGAGTGATTGTGGAACAAGAACCTCATGGCTGACAGTGTGACTGGTATGAGGACCATGCTTAAGATAGGTCTGATGACTAACTTTAGCATCGAAAACAAATGCGGATTCCGCACCAGGAGCCAAAAGAACGAAATCAACAACACTCTTCCCCCCTAGCCAGAGAAAGAACAAGTAGGGAGAAGAGGTAGAAGAAGAACCAAAAAATTCGCCAGTAGGGGGGTTAGCGGAGAGGGATGCTACAATTGAATCAATAGCAGCACTACTATATGCCCCATAATCGAACGGACGTACTAGAGCTGCAAAATAGCTTTGGGATACTCGAGATGGAAAGGCATCAACAACTTGACCATCAACGATTGTATCAAGAACCAGGTTATTCTCTCGAGAGATTTCTTCTAGTTGCTCATAGATCCAGGAGAAAATAGCTGCTTCCCAAAAGGAACCAGAAAGAGCCTTCTTATGAATTGTTTTTAAAGCACGTTGAACATTACTTGAAATAGTATTTTTTCCAACATCCCTTCTAACACCAATATCTTGATAAGATTTAAGCTCAAAATGATTTTGAATTAAATCATCAAATGCTTGTTCTTGGCCAAGAGATTCTCCATGAGCTTTCAACATAGATCTATATTTATCAACTATGGAGCCAGGATGAATAACTAGATCCTTATTCTCTCGAGGATCTGTTTTACCATTTGTGAATTGTTTGTCAAGCTCAGCCCTGATACGAGTGTTGATCATAGTGAAGAAACCAATCTTATCGATGGTTTTAGGAAGAGGTTTTCGTTTGTAGGTCCAGTTTGCTAAAACCCAATCTTTCACTTCAAAAGAAGATGGTTTGGAATCTTTTTCAGTAAAGAATTTAACACCAGTATTGGCAATTCGTTCCCAGTTCTTTTTAGCAAAAGATAGTTGCTGCTCCTCAAACTTTTCTTCAGATTCAAGCAACTCTAATCTTTCAGGAGCAATCTCAGAATATTGAAGCAATTTAGCACGTTGGAAAACAGCCTTAGCTAGAGCTCGTCTTCTTTTTGGTATGAGTTCTCTAGTTTCAGGATAGAACTCTATGAGAAACTGTTCAGTGAGATCAACATCCCAACGAGGAACATCTGCTTCTCTAGAACCCCAAAGATTTATCCTGATAGGTTCTCTGTTTGGAAAATTAACTGTCTCAAAAGCAAGATGATTTGAAGTGATATTACGAAGTGATACTTCCCAATCGTGCCAGTGAGTGATCTCTTCATCATCATCTGAACCTTCAGGAGCATCAAGAAGGGGGATAATTTCAGTAGAAAATTGATCAGCAGGTAAATAAAAAACACCTTTTGCTTCACCATAAACCCAAACACCCCAGCCCAACCAGGATTTGTATTTTTCCTGATTTCCGGACTCTTTAGCATTATTTCTTTTTTCAGTGATGTATTTTAACACTGCAACATACATTGGACCAATAATTTGCTCAATGTAGTCTCGATCAAATTTTAAGGTTGGAAAGCCTAAAAACATCTGAAAATCAAAACTAGAGCGATAAGCAGTTGGAGTGGCATCACCAGTTAGTCTATGAAGGCAAATTCGACATTTGGACATGCCTTGCTGGATTCCGGTTGTTCGATCTTCTCGAGTTCCTCCAGTTCGCTCATTCATAGTATGACGAAGATTGATGAAGGAATGCATAGTAAAAAGATCCTTTTCACCCTTGTAGGTGTAATCTTCAACTTGAATAGATTGAATGAATTTTTTAGCATCCCTAGACCAGCCACGAATCAAGAGACTATTAAGATCGTCTTCATGCAGTTTTGCATAGACGTGTTCATCACCATAGTGCTCGAGATCTAGTCTATGAAATATCTCGAGAAGAGTGGATTTCCCGGTGCCAACATCACCATAAATGAGAACTTTCTGAGGGATGATAGCATTCTCAGTTTTACGTAATTCATCAGATTTCTTCAAGAAAATAATTTCTTGAGGAATATACATTTTCTTCAAAAGTCTTTTAGTAGAAGTTGCAGCCCTTTCAATGATCTTCAAAACAGGAGATTTAACCTCTTCTAATAATTGATCATAATCGATTGCTCTTTTCCGAATATCTATATATCCCAAAGGGAAATTTTTCTTGTAAATAAGACAATAGAAGATGTCATCTTTTTCTTTATAGACTTTCAAATGGTAGGTGTAAGAATAATCTACAGGTTGATGAGTGAGTATCAAGTAATTAAGATTCTTAAGTTCAATTTGTTTTCGAAATTTTGGATCAAGAGCTTTTTGACAATCAACTAAGACGATATCATTATTGGAAGCAAATTGCAAAACTTGCTCAAAATCTTCATTATTAAAAGCATATCTGAGGTTTGAAGAAAAATTCAACTTCTTGCAATATTCTTGAAGGATTTCAACTAATGAACGAGCTACAGCAAAACGCTCATAGATAGAAGCACTCTCAATGACCAATATGAGAGGTTTTGTTGATTCAAGATAATAATGTAGAGAGAAGGCAAATTCCTTCCTCTTATTAATCCTGTAGGCCCTGTCATAATCGTAGCTTGTAATGCTCATTATTTGAACCTCAGAAGTCTACGCCAAAAGGGAACTTTTGATTTTGAAGGCAAGGTTTCAGTTACTGCGGTTACTGAGTCTTTTAGAGATTCATTTTCTTTAAGCTCAGGT
Source organism: Candidatus Heimdallarchaeota archaeon (assembly GCA_030602675.1). GTDB lineage: Archaea > Asgardarchaeota > Heimdallarchaeia > JABLTI01 > JABLTI01 > JABLTI01. Next base: position 11,076 of record JAUVZH010000047.1, read on the forward strand.
TCTTGTTTAGTATCTGTCTCTACTAGTGTTTCAGTT
>JAUVZH010000343.1 GCA_030602675.1 Candidatus Heimdallarchaeota archaeon
ATTTGCTAAAGCTTTTACTACCTCTAATGCTGGATTTACAGTGTCATTTCCAAAAGGTTCAAAACCAGTAACAAGAACTCTTTTCATTGTTTTTCCCGCAAAACAAGTATTAAAACAACTAAATAAAATAGTTTTGACAAAAGTTAGAATTTGATGATTTAGAAACGTTAATAGGTATTTGATACAAAAGATTCTTTGTTAATAATCAACTATTTTATTGGAGCAAGAATAATGAGCACAGAAGAAGTAATTATTCGTTGTCCTATTTGTAATGAGACTTCACCTCAAGGTTACCTTTTATGCCCATTTTGTGGTGCTGATTTAACGAAAACATATGAAGCCAAAATTTTCGCTCCAGTGACCTACAAAGAAGTTTGGTATAGATTTAAAGGCCTTGTTATGACGCCTAGAGTGATTTCTAATGAAATTGCTGAAAACCCAGACTCAAAGGGTGGATTTCTGTTTATCATTGCTATTGCACTAGGTTTAGCAACACAATTATCAGCTTATATTATACATGCTCGAGTATTGGATTGGAAATTTTATCCAGTAATATTTCTTTTAGGATGGATTTTTACTTTAATACTTCCAGCACTTATTTGGCTTTTAGGAAGTTGGATTATTCGTACCATGACTAGATTACTCGGTGGAAAAGGAAACAGGAAGCAAATAAGAGCTGCAATTGGTTACGGATTAATGCCTGCTGTTTTTGCAGAACTGCTAATAGGAATTTTTCAGTTAATAGCTCTACCTTGGGGTTTAGATCCAGAACCAAGTAGTTTTCTTGAAATTTTCAATGCGATGGCAGATTTAAGAAATTCATTTGCAGGTATTTTTGGAATAGTTCTACACTTTTCAGGATTTTTGGCAGCAGGAGTATATATTGTTTTTATTCTAAAACCAGCCAGTGAATTCTCATGGATCGAATCAGCAATCTCTGTTGGTGTACCATTATTACTCTTCACGATTCTATTGATTACCTACTACATTGGAACATAAGTTTATTTTCTAGCATTCCAACAAGTTAAAATACGAAATGTTTTTTGCCATATTAATTGTATAATGATTATACTTTAACAAAGATGGTGAAAGTGATAATTTTATGCCAGAAGAAGAGATTCTTGTGAATGAAGGAAAAGAGAAGCTAGAGGAAGAAATTGAAACTAATGAAGAAGAGGAAAAAGAAGCACTTACACCAGAAGAAAAGAAAGCAAGAAAAAAGAAAATAGTTAGAACTTCTCTTATAGCTTTAGCAATTATTGGACTAGCAATTGGGGTTGCTTTTCTAGGTCCAACAAACATGGAACCTGGTTATTATCAAGTTCAACTCACTTTCAATATTAATCAACAAGAATACATTGTAGACTTTAACATTACCATGGCTGACAAAGCTATCACAGATAAGATTGAGATTATAAAACCTTTAGGCAGTAGTAACAGTTCATGTTTAATATCAGTTAATCAAGCATATCAATCATCAACACGCTCAAAAGTTGAGTATAGAGTTGGTTTACTTGACAATCAGAACAACTCATACCAGAACCTTGAGTTAAATTACGTTGCCAGTGAAATTTCTGGACAGAACATGGAAAGGAAAGTTCGTCCTACAAAAATTGAAACAATCCGTAGTTCAGAATTTGGCAAGGATATTAATGTTATTTACTTTAGTATGGCAGTTCCTTACAAATCAGGTACAGCAATGGCTTTGCTAGTATTGATTGCTGGACTTTGGATTACAGAAATAGTACCTACGATTGTTGGGGCTTTTCTTGTACCAATCATTGTTGTCATTTCAGGAATATCTAGTAGTGCAGATGCATTGCAACCATTTTTCGATCCAGTCATTGCTTTGTTCTTTGGTGGTTTTATCATTGCTGAAGCTCTTAAAAAGCACAATATTGATCGTCGTTTGGCACTTGGTATCGTTAGTAATGCTAGCATGAAACCTTCTTTACTTATCCTTATTTTAATGGGCGTTTCAGCATTTCTTTCCATGTGGATGAGTAATACAGCAAGTGCAGCAGTTATGATTCCAATTGCAATAGCGTTAGTAAATCAAATAGAAAGTAGTGGTCGGGGAGGTGATACTACACGATTTAAGAAAGCTCTAATTCTTGGAATAGGTTATGCTGCTACCACAGGAGGTATTGCTTCAGTTATTGGTACTCCTGCAAATCCAATCGCAATTGCTGGATTATCTAATGTTGGGATTGAAATATCCTTCTTAAAATGGATGGGTTTTGGTTTACCTTTTGTATTTATTATGGTTTTTTTTATTTGGGGTTACCTTATGTTGATTTTTAGACCTAAAGTTTCTAAAGAAAGTTTGTTAGAAGTTCAGGTTGTTTTCAAAGATGATTTAAAGAAAATGGGAAAGATGGGGAAGAAAGAGTGGATTACGGTAATTATCTTCTTGTTCACTATTATCTTATGGTTAATAGCTGCTCCTTTAAAAAATTGGACTAATGGTGCCATAGCGTTAAGTTCTGGAATAATCGCGATTGTTGCTGTTGTTCTCATTTTTGGTGTTAATTTGTTGGAACCTAAAGATGTTAAGAAGATTAATTGGAATGCACTTTTCCTTTTTGGTGGAGGGTTATGTTTAGGAGATGCTTTAGTGGCAACTGGTATTGGTGATTGGATTGCTTCTAATATGGGCATTATTGAAGGTAAGCATTTCATTATTGTTGCGCTGATTGTTGGAGGTATTTCTCTATTAGTGACAGCAGTTGCAAGTAACACAGCAAGTGCTGCAATGCTAATTCCATTAGTTATTCCTATAGCAATTAGTTTACAGATGGATCCAATAATGCTTGCAGTAATTGTCGCAATTGGCTCTAGTATAGATTATGCGCTAGTATTTGGCATTCCGCCTACTATGATAAGTTATTCCACTGGATACTTTAGTGTAAAAGAAATTTTCCGGATAGGTTCAATTTTGGATCTCGTAGGAATATTACTACTATCAACTGTTTCAGTATTCCTTTGGGTTGCATTTGGTTTAATTACAATATAGATTGATTATTAATATCTGCTAATCTAAATATTAGACAATAAAATATCAAAGTCCAAAGAAGTTTTTGTTATTGTTTTTAGGTGAAAGTATTTTGATTTTTCCAGATTCATTAATTAGAGCTATTTTTGCTTGTACATAATTGTAAAACTCTTCGGACGTAAAGAGACTTAATAGTTGCTCATCAAAGAAATATTTTGCTCCTTCTGGGAATGCTTCATGAGCTCTTATTATTTTCTTTAGATTATTTATTTGTAGAAAATTAGAGACTATTTCTGAGCCAAATGTATAGATATCATTACCTCTTAAACTAGAGCTATATTGATCAAGGTCTTCCTTTGGGTCATTCCAAAGTAATTGTTTAATCAATGGATTTTTGAGCATTTGATCTCCTTTTGGCAATTGTTTGATTTCATTCAAAGTACAAGAATCTATTGGAATCCCACCATGAACAAAGAAAAATCTTAGTTTCTCATGAACAATTGCGACTGGCATATTGCTGAATGTTTTATTATAACGAACATATAACTCAGGAGGGGTATTTGGATTATACAATTCCTCTTCTTGACTTTGAAAAATCATTACTTCTTGTAAAAAACCATAACGTGAATTTACTGATAAGGCCTCATGATTTCCTCTCACAATATGAACTCTTTCTGGATATTGTATGATTAATGCAAATAATAGATTTAAACAAGCAATGGAATTTGAACCTCTATCTACTATATCACCTAGAAAGATTAGATGTTCAATATCCTTTTTATCTCTAAAAAGTGAAATAATGTTTT
>JAUVZH010000367.1 GCA_030602675.1 Candidatus Heimdallarchaeota archaeon
TTTGGATTAACAGATCAGGAAACTCCTGCATGGCAATCTGCTCTAGTTTGGATTGGAACTATTGCTTTAATTGGAGTAATAATCTTTGTTGACTGGGGGGATGTATGGAATAGAATTTCACGATCAATGCTTAGAAGAAAATATTCCTTTTTAGTTAAAACAGATATAACACAGCAACAACCAACAACGGTTGCTCTAACGAGAGATTTAGCGCCAGAAACAGGGGTAACAGTAACATCTGATAGTGCATTATGGCAATGTGTTTTGCAAGATGAAAAAGGAGAGCATCCAAATTACTTTGATTTCTATACTGTTTCATATGTTTTAGGGAAATCTGCAAACATACTTTTGGAGCCTGGTTGGTATGAAAAATTCGAGAATAATGTTTTAGAAAAGCGTTTCTTGAAAACTAATCATTATAAATTACAAAAAATTATTACCGATCAAGAAGCTCCAAAAGAAGATGAAGAAACTAAAGAAATGCAAGATGATATAACTGAAAAAATGATGTATGTATCATTTAATTCAAAGCATCCTGAGACAAATAAAAACTACAAAATTGGATTTTTACTTGAACGACTTCCTGAAGATAAGCTAAAAATAAAGTGTATTAGTGAAAGAGAAGCGTTAGCAATTAAAAGCTTTAAATCAGTTCCTTCTGAATTGGTTCTGTCAAAGCTAGTCCTTTTGTTGAATAATCTGTCAGATAATCCTGAAAGTGTAAAGAAAGCTACAATAGCATTCTAAAAAAATTGGAAAAGCAAGAGATTAAGTTTATCCTTTTACTCTTGATTTTCTATGAATCAATAAATAGCTTTCTTACATATATTGAAAATATAAAAAAAACTGATTTACATTTCATAGAAACTAAACCATTCTTTTTAAAATGAAACTGTACTAAATATCCATGAAGGAAAAATGAAATTCTATCAAAAAATCAGCATAATAATACTGCTAATTGTATCAGGAACATTCATTTCTAACATAATTTTCACTAAAAGTCAAACAGATCAATCGACAACTCATAAATTGGAGCTGAATTTGAAACCACCTGGGAACACAAGGTATGGATTGGTCATTAGAGGATGTTCTTACAGATACTATAATTACATTTAGTAATTTTGAGGGGAAGGTTGTTGTACTAGATTTCTGGGCTACTTGGTGTGGACCATGTGTAGAATCCATGGCGGAACTAATAGCTGTAAAGAATGAATTTAGTAGTAGTAAAGTTGTGATCATAAGCATCAATATCGAATCTTCAGATACTGAGACTATAATCGAGGATTTTGCTAGTGAACATAACATGAATTGGAAAATTGTTAGAGATACTGAAAATATTGCTGATTTTTATCAAGTCATTAGTATTCCTACCTTCTATATATTTGATAAAGAATTGAAAGTTTACAAAACCTATGAAGGCGTTGTAGGTTCATCTTCGATAATTAAAGCTATAAATGATATTTTGGAAGAACCAACAACACCTACAAATACTAACAATGGAGAACCAATATCTGAGTTTTGGGCAAAGAACTGGTACTGGTTTGTAATATTAGGAATTTTCTTAATAATTGGTACAGCGATTTTTATTCAAAGACAACGAGTTGTACAGCAAAATAAAGAAATACAAAGACAGAAATTAGAAGAGAAGAAAAGACGTACCAGAAAAAGAAATATACGTTAGTAATAATTTTTAAGTGATAATTATTATCAACAACTAATAGGTGAAATCACTTGAAGAAGGAAATCATTGAATTAATAAAAGAACTAGAGAAAAAAGATGCAGAAGAACGAATACAAGGATTGCCTGCTTCAGTTAGAATGAGAAATATAACACCTGATGTTGGATTATTTTTGAATATTTTAGTAAAAGCAACAAAATCTACAAGCATTCTTGAAATTGGTACTTCAAATGGTTATTCAACAATTTGGCTGGGTTTAGCTGCTAAAGACAACAATGGTAAAATGCTTACTTTAGAAGTTGATCCTAGAAAGGTTACAATGGCTAAGGAAAATTTCTCTAGAGCAAATCTAGAAGACACAGTCAGTATTCTTGAGGGAGATGCAAAAGACTCAATAAAACAGCTCGATAAGGAATTCGATTTTGTCTTTATAGATGCAGAAAAGGAAGATTACATTGAATATTTTGACCTAGTTTTTCCAAAATTGAAAGTTGGAGGGGTTATTATTGCTGATAATGTTGTTTCACATGCTGAACAGCTAAAAGTTTACTGTGATTATGTTAGAGCTAATCCAAATACTCAAAGTGTACTTGTTCCAATCGGTCGGGGAGAAGAAGTAACATTAAAAATACGATAATTTCCATTTTATTTCAAGTAAAACAAAACGTTAATAATGTCATAAAATTGATTTCGCTTTAGACATTGGTAAAAAGTACAGGGGTATATATTTGTCTAAACGAAATATTCTGCTAATAAGTACAATTGTAGTGTTTACATTATTTATTTCACAAATAAATATAGTAAAAGGCATTTCATTTATTGAAGATGCTACAGATGATGTTTTGAGATATCAAAGTGGGGTTTTTGATGAAAAGGGGAATTTCCATAACGAAATTGATATTGTTAGTTTAACTTTCGTTGGAATTAATTTGCATCTAACACTTCAATCTGATCCTTTGCTTGATGATAATTTTCACTTATATGAAATCACTATCATTTGGGATAAAACAGGATCATTTGAAAACAAAACAGAGATACATGTTGGTAGTATAAACGGTACTCCAATGACTGATACAATAACTCATACTCTTGTAAATGCTTCAGGTGTTGCATTACCAAATCAACCAGATATAATATCAGATAGTACTAAAATTGATGATAATCAATTGATATGGGAAATGGATGTCTGTATTTTTGAAAATATGGCTACTCCATATTATGTTAATGCTTCTGCACAGTTTTCAACAATTGAAGATATTGGTGAAGGGGAATTTAGTATAATTCTATATCAAGACACCTACTTAGAAGGTGAGAAACCAACTCCTCCTCCAGTAGAACCTCGATTTGATTTCAATACAATTTTATCTATTCTAGGAACCTTACTAGTTTGTGGTTTTGCAGGATACACTATCGGCTCAATATCAGTGTATTTTCTAACAACAAACATCAAAGCTAAACAAAACAATACTATATTCATGGCAGTATTTGTTCTTGCTCTAGCTATATTGGTTAATGTCTGGTTCTGGTCCGGACCTTGGCAAATACTTTGGAATGTTGGAGTATTCTTTGTAACAATTGCATTCGGTTATTTGTGGGCTACAAGAGGAATTATGAATCTAAAATTCGATTCACCCTTGCCGGATAATTTACCAATAGATACAGATGAAGTCAAAGGTGCTGTCATAGTTTTATCAAAAGGAGAAGCAGAGGAATATAATCCATTAGCAGTGATAAGGCAATACTATAAGAAAGCTGAAACAGACGTGAAACAAAAGGCAAAATATTTACAACCTTTTGAATTTTATAAAGAGAAAAGAAAATACCATAAAATTATCAAAGAACAATCTGTTTTAACAACAGATGACATAAAGTTAAATCAACCAAAGAATCCATATCGAAAAATCTCAAAAACGATTACAGAGAAATTAGAAGGGTCATTTTTGG
>JAUVZH010000016.1 GCA_030602675.1 Candidatus Heimdallarchaeota archaeon
GTTTGAAATTAGGTTTAGCAAGATGCTGGAGAACGATAATAGCTACTGAATTTCTATCTGCAGCATCTGTAGGATTAGGTTGGTTCATAATTGGTTTAAGTAAAACATTAGAAACTAGAGAGACTAAGCTGTATGTCTATGCAGGAATTTTTGTATTATCAATTGTGTTTTACTTGATTGAACTTGGTATTAAACAGATTGAAAGACAAACAATCGAAAAATGGGGGATGGTTCGCAAAACAGAAGGTGGGTTTGAATAAATGAAAAAGGATTCAAACATAGAAAATACTGTAGAACCATCAAAAGAGGTTATTAAAGATACAAGTGCTAATGGCAACGGGTCTAGATTATTAGATGGATTAAATAGTGCACCAAAGTATTTTCTTAATGTTGGTAAAACATTATTACCTTTTTTAGTTATCTTCATTTTCTTTGAAGTTCTATTAGTGATACTTCATGCAACAATCCCAGACTTGAGTCATAATCTCTATCCGATACCACATAACATAATTGTCTACACTTGGAAAGCTTTCTTCCCAGGTAAAGATTCTGCAGCTAATTCAGTATTCATACAAGTTGGTTGGAGTTTTGTTAGAGTACTTCTAGGATTTGTTATTGGAACATTAAGCGGTCTAATTATCGGCATACTAATGGGTTTAAGCAAATGGTTACATCGATTACTAAATCCAATATTTAGCTTAGCTATTTCCATTCCTACACTTGCATGGGTCCCAATATTGTTAATTATATTCGGTTTAAATACCAAAACAATCATTGTTACAATCGTATTAAGTTGCTTCTTCCCAATTGTTTACAGTACAACAAACGGCATTAGAAGCATAGATAGGAAATTGATTTGGGCAGCACGAATTATGGGTGCAAGTAATTTGGAAATATTCTTTGATGTGCTTTTACCTGGATCGTTAGTTTCAGTAATTACAGGATTAAGATTAGCGATAGGCTATTCTTGGAGAGCAATTGTTGGTGCAGAAATGCTAGTTGCATTAACAGATAACATTGGGATAGGTTATTATATTGTTGGCGGACAAATAGCCAATCAAATTCCACAAGTAATAATTGGTATTTTCTTGATTGCTTTAGGTGGTTTGCTTTTAGATGCAACGTTAATGAGACCGCTTGAACTAGTAACAATAAGACGTTGGGGAATGATAGAAAAATCAAAACAATAAAGGTGTTAGAAAATGGCAAAAATTGATGATAGGAAAACAAAAATTCAAGCAACAAAACTAAGAAAAGTATTCAAAGAAAGACGACATGAAGTTGTTGCAGTTGAAGATTTGGACATTGATATTAAAGAGGGTGAATTTTCAGTTATTGTGGGACCAAGTGGTTGTGGAAAATCAACTTTCCTATATATGATAGCTGGATTTGAAAAGATTACTGATGGAGAATTGTTGCTTGATGGAGAACCTGTTTTAAAACCTGGTAGAAACAGAGGATTTGTTTTCCAAGAATTTGCATTATATCCATGGAAGACTGTAAAAGGAAATATCCGAATGCCATTAGAAATTGGTGGTGGTATAAGCGAAGAGAAAATTGATGCTAAAGTTCAAGAGTACATCAATCTAGTAGGATTAGAGGGATTTGAAAATGCTTATCCACATACCTTATCAGGTGGTATGAAACAAAGAGTTGGTTTAGCGCGTGCATTAGTTTATGATCCTGATATTTTGCTTCTTGATGAACCTTTTGGATCTTTGGATGCTCAAACAAGAAAGATTATGCAGCAAGAATTAACTAGGATTTGGCAAGAAGTGACTTCTCATGGTGAAAAGAAAACTGTTGTTTTCATTACTCACTCTGTTATTGAAGCAGTTTATCTTGCAGATAGGGTTTTTGTTATGAGTGCAAGACCTGGACATATTAAGGCAATAATTGATGTACCTATTCCAAGACCTAGGTCTTATACTGGAGATGAGTTTATTCAAATTAGGCAAGAAGTTCTTAATCATCTCGAGGAAGAAGTACTAAAAGCAGCTGAATTGTATAAAGGAGAATTATCTGCAGAGTAAAAGCCTATTTTGTTTATATCTTTGGTTGAGCTTTTTTCAAAGCACTAATTAGAGATTCTTTACTAAATGCAATACCTATCACAGGAATTTCTAAAATTCTTTTCAAGGTATTAGCTGCTACTGGGCCACAAACAATTGCTCCAACACCTTCTCTAGCAGCTCGAACACCAAGAATGATTCCTTCTTCAATAGTATTTGCTAAATATTCCTTTATATGAATCGTTTCACCATCAATTTCTATAAAATTACCAAATTCATCCAAAACGTCTCGAGAGGTGATTAAACCAACAACCTTGCCTTCTAATACTTCTTTTTGTTCTTCTTCACGAACAAATTGAATCAATTTTCGAAAAGTAGATAATCGCGTATCGGGTTCTGCGGAGCTAAGTTTATACATTGTACTTATTGGAATGCCAGATTTTTCAGCTAATTCTTTCAATGTAAAGTTCAATTCCATTGAGACTCTTTTCAATGTTTCTGGAATTAGATTACCTTCTTCAACCAATGCATAAAGCAATTGCTTCCAAAGAGGTAAAACTGAATCTGATGAAATATTAGACAACTTTGAAATCATCCTAAATATTGTATTTAGTTTTGTAAAGCTTCTAAGGTAAATAATCTTTATTGTTAATTAACAATTCATTTTTATTTCTAACATTTTTTTAGGTAAAAATGTTTGAAAATTAACTTTTATTTACGAAAAAACTAATATGAGAATCATTATCTTGTAAAATAAGAATAATCAGGTGATATTAATGAAAGTACTAGTACTAAGTCCACATACAGACGATGGAGAATTTGGCGTTGGAGGAACAATTGCACGATTCGTAGAAGAAGGGCATGATGTATATTATGTTGCATTTTCGACAGCTGAAGAATCTGTAAAAGAGGGTTTCCCAAAGGATGCATTAAAAACAGAGGTAAGAAATGCAACCAAAGTATTAGGTATTCCATCCAAAAATCTCTTTGTACATAATTATAAAGTAAGATCATTTCCAGCAAGAAGGCAAGAAATACTTGAAGATCTAGTTCAGTATAGAAAGGACTTGCAACCCGATTTAGTATTCGTACCAAATAGAGATGACATGCATCAAGACCATCAAATCATGGTAAATGAAGGAATAAGGGCATTTAGGATAACTAGCTCAATATTAGGATATGAATTTCCAAGAAATAATATTAGTTTTACAGGTACTGCATTTATTAAATTAGAAAAAAGACATATTGATAAAAAAATCGCAGCAATTAAAGAATACAAAACACAAGAGGACAAATTCTATGCGAGTAAAGATTATCTCTTATCACTTGCTATAGTTAGAGGAATACAACTAGATCACCCATTTGCAGAAGCATTTGAAGCAATCAGAATTATTTATGATGAAAAAACAACAATTAATCTCTAAAACATCTTTAACCTACTAATAATAAAAAATAACCATACGAATCCTTATTATACAAAATAATGTCCAAATTTCAACAATCAAATAAAGGTAGTTGCTTCATGAAAGTTTTACATCTTGCTGATGGACCAAGAAATATTCGTGCAGAAAGAGCTGCATTAGTTGCAAAAAAGGAAGGAATCAACACTCATTTTATTGCAGGAAATGTTACCGAAGATCTAATCAAGAAATCAATTTTCAAGAAGAAACATTTCATCAACCTTACACCTAAAAATCATTTATTAATGGATTTAAAGGATTTTGAGAAGTCACTATCAGAATTCATTGAAGAAGTAAATCCAGATATTATACACTCGCACAACATCTTCATGGGAAAAATAGCTAAAAAGACTGGTCTTCCATATCTTTATGATGATCATGAATTGTGGTCACAAAAAATCAAATGTTTTAAACGAACTGGTTTACGAGCTCAATTGGGTATTACCTATCAAAGATTCTTTCATCCAAGATGGGAGAAAGAACTTGCTAATAATACATCTGTGTTAGTACCATCAAACGGTATTTTAAATTTCTATGAAACACAATATAAAACAAACAATGTATATTATTTTCCTAATATGCCTGTGCTTGAAGAAGTTAACAAGATAAAATTGAAAAAACAGAGAACTGATTCACTTATAACTGCAGCGATTGGTGTTTCAACGAAAAGCACTTCTAAACACAGAAAGATAGATGGATTTGTAGATCTCTGGAAAACAAATAACGATATCGGAAAAATACTGATAATAGGACAGGATGATCTCAAAAGTAGTGGTAATGTAATAAGTACAGGTCGTGTTTCACATAACAAGTGCTACGAAGAATCATCTATTGGTCATTTAGGAATCATTCCATTTAAACCGTATAAGAAATATCATATTTTTAGTGGAGCGAATAAAGCATATCTTTACATTCACGCAGGCTTAGGTCTAATTACTCCATATACTCAAGTTGAATTTAAACCAGTTATTAAAGAGATTGGAATGGGTTATCAATTCAAAGACTATACTGATCTAGTAGAATATTTGAGAAAAAACAAAGATCAATTAATGAATACCAATAGAGATAAAATTATTAGTATTGCTAGAAAGAAATTTGTTCTCGATAACTTTTCAAATAATCTTAAAATGGCTTATGAAAAAGCTGTAGAAATAAATGGTTAAAAAATAGTGCTAATTAAAGCACTTTTTTCATATTTTTTTGGAATATTTGATCCATATATCTAACCATTCTACGACCATAATCAATTTTCTCATTGTACGCTAGAATGTCATCTTTTGAATATTCACCCAGCAATAACTTTACTGCTAAATAAGGGGCAATCAAATTCTCTTGATAAATAAAGGATGAAACTCGAGGATTGATTTCGATTAATTTGTCACCAATGAATTGAATATTATTACAATAATTCAAAGGTATTGCTTTAAGAATGCTATGAGTTTGTTCAATGAGATCTGGCCTTTTAATTAATTCACCACGAACAATAACTCCCCATCTTGCTAGCTCAACAGTTTTTACAGTAGCAAGTAATGTTTCACCATTTAAGGAAATAGTATCAGTTGTTACTTCGCCACCCTCAAGAAATTCCATTACAATGAATTTCGGGAAATCTTTTTCTTTAGCAAAAATTGCTTCAAATTCCTCAAGTGACATATATTTACTTGTTGGTTTATAATTTAGGAGTTGATCTTTTCGATTAACCTTCGGATCAATTATTCTTACTCCACGACTTCCTTTTCCAATCTGAGGTTTGAAGATAACTGGTTTATCTGGGTACCCTAAATTATCTAAAGTTGTTTTAAATTCACTTAATGATTCTGCAGGATAGTATTTTGGTAAAACAATATTTGTTTTCTTTTTCAACACATCATACATTTCGAGTTTATTATTAGCAATTCGAATTGGTTCCGGATCAGAAATAAGCACTTTTGTACCACTTGATTCTAGTTCTTTTTTTGCTAATGCTAAATGGTACACTTCAGAGCTTGATTCAGGGAATAATACATCAGGTTTTTCTTTTTCTAAAATGTCGATTATAGTTGGAATGTAGTTGGCAGAATCACCAGCAGGTACTTGATAGAATTTATCAACCAAAAATCTACCAATTGCTTCTTTATCCATATCAGTTCCTACAACATCAATTTTTCTTTCGCCATGATTAGCTTTCAACATACGAATTAATGTCGATGCACCTGGACAACCACAAGCAGTTACAACTATTTTCAAATCTCTCAATAGCGATTTCTCCTTTTATTTATCGGATTATACCTATTATGAATACGTTATAAACTCAAGTGTGGAATCTATTGTATATTATTTAATCTTTCCAAAAATTTTGTTAGTTAATAAAGAGATTAAAATGAAAAGATTATTAAAATTTAAGAACTTGAAGAAAAATAAGCGAATAAACTATTAGTATTTGGGGAATAAATAATGGGTACGTCAACTGTTGTGACAGTCATTTCAGCTCGAAATGAAGAGAATTACATTGCAGATACATTGGATAGTCTTATTTCTCAAAGTATTAGACCAAAACTTATTGTGGTTGTAGATGATGGAAGTGTAGATAAAACAGCCAAAATTGTTTCTAGATACAAGAAAAATTGTGTTGAATTAATTATAAGAAAGGATCGCATCGGTGGACCTAGTATGTTAGGAACACCAATGATGGCAATTCCTTTTAACATTGCATTCAAGTTTATAGAAAATTCCAAAGTTGATTATGATTATATGATGATTTCTGGTGCTGATTGTATCTATCAAAAGGATTACATAAAAAAAATAACTGAACGCTTTAATGAGGATCAAAAAATAGTTGTAGCTTCAGGTTTCCAATTTGGTGAAAGTTTAAATCCGGATCATGCCCGAGGAGCTGGAAGAATAATAAAACACAATTTCTGGGCATTTTATGGAGCTAAATATCCATTTCCCTCATTCCTTTGGGAAAGCGGTATAATTTTCAAAGCACAAATGTTAGGGTTAAAAGTTAGAGGATATAATGATGTATATTTTAATTCTCAAAGAACTAGTGGAACAAATATAGATATGATAAGATATGGAAGAATGTTAAGAGCAATAGGGTATCCTTTGCTGATCGTGTTTGGTAGATCAATACGCATTATTAAAAGAACAGGTATTAAATCAGCAATTAAGTTACTAGCTGGTTATTGCTTAAAACCAATGCAGACATTTGAAACCGATAAAGAGATGAAGGAATATATCTCAAAGAATTATTTAGCTCAAAAAATAAAATATTATTTATTTTAATCTTTTATTAATCACCAAAATGTTTACTAAAATCCAAATTTAGCAAATATATCTAAAAAATTTATAAATGAATTTCTTAATCGAGTACAGATAGTTGGTTGTGGAAAAGATTGCGTTTATACTTGATTGGTTGTGGTAGATCGGGAACAACAATTTTGGAGCATTTATTTGATTCTTTTCAAGATATTGATATTATCTACGGGGAAATCGTTTGGTCGATTTTAGCAAACAAAAACGATGTTGTAGTAAAACGTTGGTGGGATGCAGGAGGTACAGGTGAAAGTGAAAACTGGAATGAACAAATATTCAAAACTATTAATGATCTTAATATTTCTGTTCTAAATATAATAAGAAATCCATTTGATGTTTTGACTTCAAAGATTAAAGATCGTTCACACTATCATATCAAACCTGAACGTTATATTAATTCATTAAATTACATAACTACTGAAGAAAAGAATCTAAAAGATTATCATATAATTATGTATGATGAAATAGTTACAAATCCTGATAAAATTCAAAAAAAAGTTGTAGAATGGTATAATTTAAAAATCAAATATTTATGGTCAGAATTTCCAATTGATGTTGATTTAGAGCAAAAGAAAGATCCACGTTGGTTAGCAATGACTAAGATTCGACCCCTTTCTCCAGATGTCATTGGTAGGTGGAAAAGAAACGAAGAGGATGTAGAATATCTTCAGAGATTAATAGAAAAGTATCCAATGTTAATAGAGTTTTCAAAGAAATATTGGTCTGATTATTCATTCGAAAAAGACCTTTGAGGTGTTTAAATTGGTACAAAATGAAAAAAGTGAAGAAATGTCAATGAATAGAATTGAAAAAAAACTCAAAGGTCATACATCATATGTTTTAACTTTGGCAATAGACGACAAATATCTTTATTCTGGTTCACGTGATTCCACAATAAAAGTTTGGGATAAGGATAAACATAAAGTAGTAAAAACATTAGCTATTAAAACAAAACCCGTATATGCTCTATTTACAGATAACAATTTCCTATATGCTGGAACAGGAGAAGGTTATGTTCATATTTGGGAAAAAGATTCATTCAAAAAACTGAATGTGCTTAAAGAACATCGAACAAATGTCGAAGCGATTTTTGCAGATGAAAATCATTTATTTACAGGCGGACTTGGAAACAAAACAATTGTATGGGATAAAAATAATTTTACAGTTAAAAAAGTTTTAACAGGAACACGATCTCATGTTCAATCTTTGTATGCCAGATGAAAACTATCTTTATGCAGGTTCGTTTCGTAGAATTAAAATCTGGGATAAAGATAAATTCGAAGGGATAAAGATATTGGAGAAATCAAGTGGAGCTATATCATCTGTTTTTGTAAATAAAAAGAACATTTATGCGAGTTTTTTTGATAATTCCATTAAGGTTTGGAAAAAAACTCTCTTAAAACTAATTATTAGGAAAATACCAATTGATAAAGAATTTTTAACATTGGTTGGTCATAACAAACCTGCTACGAAGGTTTTAGCTGATAAGAATAACATCTATACTGCTTCGTATGATCAGACTATTAAAATATGGAATAAGAAAAAGGGTACAATTCAATATACTTTGAAAGGACATAAACTTGGAGTATCAGATTTAGCTATTGATAAGGACTTTTTATATTCTAGTTCTTTGGATGGATTAATAATAGTTTGGAAGCTTTAAGAAGATCCATTTAACTAAACGGTATGATTAGAATTTATTACTTGGTTTTTTTCTAACATAACAATAAACAACAAATAATAACAAAACCATTGTAGTAGTGTATCCAGGGAATGTCAGTGTTGGTATGATGGTTGATGTTTCAGTAAACGCATCAAAAAAGAGAGTTGTATTTAAATCATAAGCATTAACTGATACATTTGAATAAAATTGCCCTGTATAAAAGTCCAGTAATAAATAGTTAATGGGTTTATCTACACCCTCATCCCAAGTATTGCTAAAGATAGTTGTTTTACTAACTAAATCGTATAATTGACATGTAAGAACATTATTTTTTCTAATAGCTTTAATTTGTAAATCACCACCAAAACCTATGTCTCCATAATTGTCATTAATTTTCTCTTTCACATCATATGGATAAATGTACATAACATGATGACCAATTTCAGTTGACCAAGCATCGCTTATTCCTATTGAACAAAGGAATACTTCGTTTTTTGGCCTATCAGGAAGTCCAATATATTCACCATTTTGTTTGTAATAGCTACCTGTCATCATTCTAAATGTAATCATATCATTAACATCATTCAATGTATAATTAAAACAGCTATAAAATTCAAAATCTGAGCAGTTTCCCCAAGCATCTAATTTTAAAATATAATTGTCGGTAATTGGCCCAAAATCAGCTGATCCATTGTAACTAAAAACAATATTTTCTCCTGAATTAATACTATCTATATAATTACTATCATTATAAATCTGAAAATCGTCAAAAGAAGTTACTGTTATGTTATTTGAAATAGTATTAAGTGAAGAAATTGTATTAAAATCATTGTTTATTTCAGCAGCTATATTAAGTGATTCATTTTTTAAAATTAAACTCAAAAACGAGCTTACTAATAGTACTACAAGAACAAATGATAATTTTCTTGAATTTTTCATAAAAAAACCTCTTCTCTAACTTATTTAAATAATAGACTTATTTTTATATTTTTCTTTTGATTACATTTTTAAATAAAAATTAAAGAAAATATGTTAATACATTGGATTCGTGGCATAATGGTAGCTCTCATCACAGATGGTTCATACAAGAATTCATTAGCGATTTTAAGAACATTAGGTGAAAAAAAGATAGAGGTATATTCTTCCAGTCACAAAAATAAATCATTGAGTTGCTACTCGAAATATTGCAAGAAACACTTTGTTTATTCAAATCCATTAAAGTATCCTGATAAATTTAAGAACGAAATGACTGCTATTGTTAGAAATTTCAATATTGATGTTTTAATACCTGTTGGAGTTGCAGCATCTATACTGATTTCTCAGCACAAAAACGAATTAGAAAAATATACTTCAGTTCCTGTAGCTGATTATAAGAACTTGATTAAAGCTCATGATAAAATGTTAATTAATGGACTAGCTGAAAAAAATGGTGTTCCTGTGCCAAAAACTTTTGTTCCTGAATCTCAAAAGGAGCTTAAAAACTGCCTGAAAGAGCTAGGCTTACCAGTCATGATTAAAGCAAGGAAGGGTGCTGGTTTCTTCAATTTAGCAAGATCCGAAAAAGAAGCGAAGAGAATTTGGAAACAATATGAGAAGAGAAGTAAAGAGAGTAAATTTAACGAAATTATTGATTTTAGTTTACCTGTTATTCAAGAATACTTACCGGGGGAGATAATAGATGTTCTATTTATTTTTAATAAAGGAAAAATTAAGGGGTTACTTACTCAAAAAAGACATCTAATGTTACCTCCAGATGGTGGAGTTGGAGCATTAAATATTACCATTAATGAACCAAAGACAGCATTTTATGCTGCTAAATTGATGAAAAAATTAAACTGGCATGGAGTTGGCATGGCTGAATTTAAACGAGATGGGAATGGAGAACCAAAACTTATTGAAGTTAATCCTAAATTTTGGGGTACAACTGAAGCATCAATTTCTGCAGGGATGAATTTTCCACACATGCTTTATAGAATGGCAAAAGAGGGAGATATTGAACCAAATTTTACTTTTCTTTATCCAAAACGTTTTGGATGGCCCTTACCAATGGGAATTAAGCAAATTATGGAATCTAGAACTCCTTTTTATTCAATGAAAGAATATCTTCGTCTTTTTGGTCTAACCAATAGTCATGACATAAGATTAATGACTGATCCAAGACCATTTTCATATCAAATTTTACAATCGATAAAAATAATACTTTTAAAATTATTACAGAAAAAACAACAAGAGAAAATTAATCTAGATGATTTTCGTTAATTAGCTTTTTTTTTTTACAATAATTCAAAATTTTCAGATATATTCTCCTCCAAGGAAATTCAAAATGCTCTAAGGAGGTTTTATGAATTAAAAGAACAGCAGTACCTCCAAAATATGAAATAATATCTATTTGCTCTTTAATTACTTGGAATATCTTATTCGGAGTGTTTAATTTTGGATAATTCCCATATAAAGTCGTATCCATAATAATTAATGGATATTCAACTAGTTTTAGCTCTTTGTCTTCAATCATGTCATAGAAATTAAATGGATAACATGTTCCAGTTCTATAGCCATAACGTTTTGAATATCCCAGTGATGAATCATAAGAGAAATTTACCTTTCCGAAGTTTCTTAGTGATTCAGGAACTTTTATTCTCAAATAATGATTTCTCACACCAATAACATCCGTTCCCAAAATTTCTTCTAACATCTTTTTTTCCTTAGATAATTGTTCAATATCTGAATATGAACTATAGGATGCATGAAGACCAACTTCAAATCCTTCACTTTTAATTTTCTCAAACAATTTCAAAACCATAGGTGAATTTGGATCATACCTCTTGTCAAATTTTGAAGTGCCATTAGTAATGAAATAAAAACGTGGTTTAATTCCAAATGCTTTGGAATTATGAATTATATAATCTATAGCATTTTTTCTCATTACAAATATCCATGCAAAATTCAACCAAAGTACCTCTAGAAAACGAATTAAAGATTTTCTTCTAATTATTTGTCTAAAAATCGAACGTATTCTTTCACTAAAATTACAAGATCGGATGTTGTCTATATCATGTGTGAGAATAAGCTCGAATTTTCTCTTCTTTCTCACTAAATTTGAGTCTAACGTCTTTAACCAATACCATAATAATTCAACATATTCATTGACTATAGGTCTAGAAAGAAATTGTTCTTTATAAGCAATGCTTTCTTCTGCAGGATAACGATCAAACTCATCACACATTGGATTAACTACTTCTTCGTATCTAGATAACATGAAAAAAGAAGATGCAATGAAATCGATATTCGTTACAATGTTTTCATCAGAATTGAAATTAGTATAAGGACTATTGTTTTCAGAATCTAGTCCTAAATAGAGAATTGGTAATTCTTCAGCTCCAATAATATCCTTCAAAATCTCATCAGAATACCTCAAGAGAGGTGTTATAGGGAGAGAATGTTTTTTCAGATAATTTTTCTTAGTCCAAAACTCAGAACAATAAATTTTAAGATTGTAATTGACTGTACAATTTTTCTTGTAACCATAATAAATAGTAATTTTATTTTTAGAGATACTCTTAATACTGGACTGATTTTTGAACTCAAATGGAATGCCTAGAAAATTATCTATCAGTAATTTAAATGTATATTTTATAGCTTCATTATCGATTTCTGTATCAATAATTATGTACATTATCTAGCCATCCAATCTTAGTTATTTTATGATATCTTACTGAAGCATTACTACTTATTCTTCTTGCTCTTTGAATTGTAATTGATATAATTTGTAATATTCGCCTTTCAAAGCAAGAAGCTCTTCGTTACTTCCTTTTTCAACTATTTTGCCTTTCTTGATAACAATGATTCGATCAGCACTACGGACAGTTGAAAGTCTATGGGCTATTATAAAAGAAGTACGATTCTTTAGTAATTCATCCATTGCGTTTTTTATTAGCATTTCTGTATAAGGATCTACAGAGGATGTCGCTTCATCAAGAATTAAAATTCGTGGATTATTAATAATAGCTCTAGCAAATGAAATAAGTTGTCTCTGACCAACAGATAATCGTTTTCCTTCTTCACCAACATTGGTATCATATTTCTCAGGAGCATGCTTAATGAAATCGTGTACATTTACCATCTTTGCAGCCTGCACGATTTTCCTTAGTGAAACATTGGGATTTCCATATGAAATATTTTCTTTTATTGTTCCTGAGAAGAGAAATGGATCTTGTAAAACTATCCCCATTTGACTATGTATTGAATCAAGAGTTACTTTTCTAATGTCATGACCGTCGATTGAAATTGATCCCTCTTGTATTTCATAAAATCTTGCCAGAAGATTCATTAGAGTTGTTTTTCCTGATCCTGTTGGTCCTACAATCGCTACAGATTCTCCCGCTTTTACTGCTAGACTAAATTTTTCCAAAACATTTTCTCCTTCAATATACGCGAAGGTAACATTATCAAAGATAACAGAACCTTTGATTTTTGGCAAAGTATAAGCATCTGATAACTCTTCAACTTCAGAAATTGTATGGTTTAAATCATATATACGTTCAGTTGCAGCCATAGTAGATTGGAACGTATTGTAAAACATTGTTAAATTAAGTATTGGACTAAAGAACATTCCAATATACAGTGTAAATGCTATCGCTTCACCAACAGTAATAGGAACATGTATGGTTGAACCTGCTTTGTTAATTGTCCAACCTGCATAAAGATAGACAAATCCAACAACAGCTGATGAAAGGAAACTAAATATTGGATAAGTGGCTGCAAAAATTGCTTCTGCTTGAAGTGAAGCTTTTCTCTCTTCTTGAGAAACTTTTCGAAATTCTTTGATATTTTTCTGCTCTCTAGTAAACGATTGAGAAACCTTAACTCCATCAATACTTTCTGAAAGACTAGAGGTAACATCAGCAATCGTTTTACGGGTTTTTCTATAAGCACGGCGTGAACGAACCTTAAAGATATAACTGATAATTATTATTGGTGGAATTGAAACACCAATTGTTATTAATCCCAATTCCCAATTCATTACTATCAGAAAAACTGCTACGCCTATAACTGTAATGAAATCAGTTATTGAGGTAATTAGTGTTCCACTCATTAATTCATTTATTTTATTGCAGTCATTTGTTACTCTTGAGATGATTTGACCAGTTTCATTAGTATCGAAAAATTTCATCGAAAGACTTTGTAATTTAGTAAAAGTAATTGCACGTATTTTTCTTACAGATTTATGTCCAATATTGTATAATAGTAAATTCTTAAACACATTAACTACTGCTAGAGCTATTGATATACCACCTAAGGCTAAACAATAAATTAACAATAGTTTAGCATCTCCTGTTGTTACTCCAGGATCTTCGCCAAGACCTTGATCAATAATTCCTGCAGAAATATAGGGAGTTACTAATGCAGCCCCTGCACTTAATAATATTAAAACAAAAGCTAAAATAACAAGTAATTTGAAATCCTTGAGAAAACCAATTATCCATTTGCCAAGGACAATATCAGAAGTTACTCGAGGTTGAGTTCCTTTTTCAGCATCTTCTGCAAGGTCTAGGATTCGACCTCTATGTCTTAGATTCATCTTATTATCATTCCTGAAATTTTCTAGCTATTTTTTTTCTTTATACTTTTCTTTGGTTTTACAGTCTGCTTCGATTCTAAGGAATCAAATGATTCCTCTTGAGTCAATAATTGTGTTTCATACAAGTATTTGTATAATCCATTCTTTTTCATGAGTTCCTCATGAGTACCCATTTCAGCAATTTCACCTTTATTCAAGACAACAATTTTTGTAGCAAACTTAATTGTTGATAATCTTTGTGTAACTATAAGAGTAGTGCGATTTTTAACTAGCTCATTAACAGCTTGTTGGAATTGGTATTCTGTTTCAAAATCTAATGCACTTGAAGAATCATCCATTATCAGAAATGGACAGTTCAATAGTAAAGCACGTGCAATTGTTAATCTTTGTTTCTGTCCACCAGATAATGTAGTCCCTCTTTCTCCAACAATTGTATCATAACCATTTGGTGTTTCCATAATGAAATCATGTGCTTGAGCTATTTTTGCTACACGAATAATTTCTTCTTCTGTTGCGTCTGTTCGACCGAAGGCAATATTCTCTCGAATGGTTCTAGCAAATAGAAATGCTTCTTGTTGAACCAGAGCAATATTCTCTCGCAAAGATCGTATTTTTACATCTCGAATATCTAATCCATCAATAAAGACTGTTCCTTCTTGAGGGTCATAAAATCGAGGAACTAAACTTACAATAGTGCTTTTTCCTGAACCAGTTGTTCCAAGGAACGCAACTGTTTCACCTGGTTCTATATCTAAGCTAATATTCTTCAAAATGGGGCTTTCATCTTCACGATATGAAAAAGTAATTTTATCAAATTTTATTTTCCCGCTTACTTTTGGAAGATTTATTGCTCCTGGTTTATTCTTTATTTTCTTCTCCATATCGATAATTTCATAGATTCGATTCATTGCAGCAATTCCTTCCTGATAATTGATTATTGCATAAGTCATATTTCTAGTTGGAAGTCTCAGAAGGAGAAGATAACTATTAAGAGCTACTAATGTTCCAATTTGAAGGTTCTGATCAAGTACTTGCATTCCCCCAATGTACAGTAAAATGAAAGAAGCAAAACTTAGAATAAACGGGAAAAGAGTATTCATCATACTTCGTAATCTTGCTCTTTTGAGATTGAGTTCCATATAGGTTTTATTTTCTTTTTCAAATTTCTCAATCTCATATTTTTCAGTAGCAAATGCTCGAACGACTCTTGATCCTCTAACATTCTCAGTTAAAACAGCATTCAAATCACCAAATTTATTCTGAATGTCACGAAACAATGGTCTGGTTCTTCTTGTATAGGTAAACATTATAACGAAAAGTATGGGAGCAACAACGCCAACTACAATGAGATATATCCAATTGGAGAGTCCAATCATAACAAAGATACCAACATATAGAATAATTGCTCGTAAGAAAATTCTGAATCCTTGACTCATTAAACGATGAATAGCATTTACATCACTAGTTCCTCTTGAAATGAGTTGCCCTGATTCTATTCGATCAAAGAAATCAATGGATTGTCTTTGAATCTTAGAGTATAGTTTTGTTCGAACTAAGTAAATGACATTCTGTGCGATGTATTCATTTAGATACCTTTGTCCAAAAAGAAATACCCCTTTCCCAATCGCAATTCCTACGGCTGCTCCTAATAACGGCCATAAAATATATAGGTTCTTGTCATAGAAAACTTGATTTATTATTTCTTCAACAATCCTTGGTGTAGCGATAGTGGATGCAGACTCAAGTATGGCGATACCTATGACAACTAAAAAAGCAAATTTAGTTTTTCTAGTCATTAATTGATAAATTCGCCTTATGTGATGCAATAGTAACTTCACTTTCCAATTTTATTGATCATGATAGTATTTTCTTCATTTGAGAATATAGGTTGTAAACATTTGCTAACTTGATATCTCTAGCAAGAATTTATTTTTAAATTATATAGGGATTTCTATTTTATGGAAATAAAAAGAACCTAGTCGTTAATCAACTAGATACTTAAATCATAATCAAGAAATATTTTTAAATTTATACTGCAAAGTAACACTAATTGATAGTTAATCAATTCATTGCGTAATGTGGGTTTGATTTCTTGGCACCATTAAAAGTTGGTTTACCTAGAGCGTTAATACACTACAAATTTTTCACCTTGTGGGAAACTTTCTTTGCAGAATTAGGCGCAGAGGTTATTATTTCTCCAGAAACTAATAAAAAAATTCGCGAAATGGCTATTAGTGCTGCACCTGATGAAGATTGTTATTCTACGAAACTTTACTTTGGTCATGTACTTGCTTTGAAAGATCAAGTTGACTATTTGTTTATTCCTCGTTTTGGGAGTAATCACAAAATAAACGTTGGTTGTCCAAAATTCTTAGGACTTGCAGAAGTTTTACTATCAATGTTCCCTGATTTACCACCAATAATTCGACCATACTATTCAAAGGCAAAAAGTGGTCACAAAAATATTCGTCTCTTGTTTATCGCCTTTTCTGTAGGTTATAAATTTACGAAGAACCCCTTCAAAATTTTACATGCTTTCCGGAAATCAGTTAAGGCTTATAAAAAATACAAAAAGAATCTAATTATTGATGAAAATACTCTTCACCAATGGGAACGTTCAGAAGTAGTTCTTAATGACCACCCCATTTTAACAGATGACGAGAAACCACTTAAAATTGCTCTAGTAGGTCATACCTATGTAATAAATGATGGATATGCATCATTAGATATCAGGAAAAAATTATCTGAACTCGGAGCTGATGTTATTACTTCAGAACAAATGCCACGAGACATTATTGAGCAATATATGGAAACACTTGATTTCAATATGTATTTCGATTACGAAAGAGAAATACTTGGAACGATTATGTATTTCCTCGAATCTAACAAAGTAGACGGGATAATTCACTTGATGATTTTTGGATGTGGACCTGACTCCATTGTGGGAGAAATGGCTGCAAGATTCTATAAAAGAAAACCAGAAACCCTATTATTACAATTAGTGCTAGATGACCTAACAGCAGAAGCTGGTCTACGTACAAGAATAGAAGCTTTTATTGATATGATAAAAAGGAGAGAAAAAAAAGTTGCCATTCACCTTCCCACACTTCGGATCTCTTAAGTACGTGTTCAAAGTATTATTGAACGAATTGGGACGTTTTGATTTAGTCATGCCTACTAAACCAAATAAGAAAACAGCTCAATTAGGAGCAATTCATTCTCCAGAATTCATTTGTACCCCATTCAAAATAACACTTGGTACTTTCATAGAGGGATTGGAAAGAGGAGCAACGGAACTGGGTATGGGGGGATGCAATGCTTATTGTCGTTTTGGTTATTATTGGCCTGTACAAAAACTCATTCTAGAAGATCTAGGATACGATTTCAAATTTATAGCTCTAAATTATGAGTCTCCAAAAGAAATAATTCAAGTGATTAAAAAAGAAATAAGTCCAGATTTGAACCTACTGCAAATAATTAGAGCATTTAGAATCATGTGGTTAAAAAATCGTTTAACTGATTTAGTTGACAAATTACTCTACAAATATAGAGCTATTGAAATTACAAAAGGAAGCACTGAAAGAGTAGCCCAAAAAGCTTTCGACATGATAGTTGAATTAAAAGGTATTCGAAATATAAAGAGGGCAACTAGAACATTACCACAAATGTTTGAAAATGAAATTGACTATGATAAAAAAGCTAATCCTTTGAAAGTTTGTGTTAATGGAGAAATATATGTTGTTTTGGAACCCTCATTGAACTTAGATATTATGAAAAGATTGAATGAAATTGGTGTTCATGTTGAAACTCCGATTACTCTGGGAAGATACATTGATGTTGGTGTAAAACTAAATCCTTTCAAGAAATTTCATTCTCAACTTTCAGTAGCTGCAGCAAAACCTTACGTCGAACATCGTTGTGGAGGAGAAACACAAGAAAATCTTGGAGACGTAATCATGTACAAAAAAGAAGGGTGGGACGGGATAGTTCATCTTTATCCTTTTACTTGTATGCCTGAAATAATCTCGAGGAGTATTTTCCCACAGTTAAGTAAGGAATATAACATGCCAGTCATGTCTCTAGTTTTAGATGAACAAACAGCCGAAGCTGGTTTACAAACAAGATTAGAGGCTTTTATTGATCTTCTATCCCGGAAAAGGGATGCAAATGAGAATTAAAACAGCAAAATGAGAAGATAAAATATGATTAAAGACAATAGAGAATATTATCTCGGTGTGGATGTTGGTTCAATTAGTACCAATTTAGCACTTATTGATAAAGATCGTGAGTTATATAAATCAGTTTACATCCGAACAGAAGGTCGACCTGTAAATTCTGTTCAAAAAGGTATAACTCTACTTAGAGAAAAAATAGGAAAAAACATAAAAATTATTGGAGCAGGAGCGACAGGCAGTGCACGTCAATTAACAGGAGTATTGATTGGTGCAGATATCGTAAAAAATGAAATCACTGCTCATGCATTGGCTTCTTTGCATTATCGACCTGATATACAAACAATTATTGAAATTGGTGGTCAAGATAGTAAAATAATCATCATTCGTGATGGTGTAGCAGTTGATTTTGCTATGAACACTGTTTGTGCGGCAGGAACAGGTTCCTTCCTTGATATGCAAGCGAATAGACTAGATATCCCAATAGAGGATTTTGGTGATTTAGCTTTGAAATCAAAATCATCTGTTTCAATAGCTGGTCGATGTACTGTATTTGCAGAAAGTGATATGATCCATAAGCAACAATTAGGTCATCCT
>JAUVZH010000407.1 GCA_030602675.1 Candidatus Heimdallarchaeota archaeon
GTTCAGAATTCTTCGAAATATCAAGAAACTGCCAATTACTTAACAGTTTGGACTAAAAGCGTAGTAAATCAGCTAAAAGGTGCAAAAGCATATCTCCTATTCAATAAAATCGATCCTGGTATGGAAGCTCAATTGAAAAACGGATTAGCGCAAATTGCACAATTATTAGCACCACTAGATAACATTTTTCCAGGTGAAATCGTTAAAACTATAACGAGTATCTATACTGATAGCCCAAACCAAATTTTCCAGAGAATTTTATTAGACAATTTACCACATAAGATGTCAAAACCAACTGTAGAAAGAAAACCTGTAACAGCACCAGTTACTGAAACTATGGTTGCACCTCCAGTAGTAGAAGAATCGTTCTTAACGAAACCCGTGAAAGTAGATACATCTAAACTAAAAGCACCACCAAAGAGAGATGTAACACCACCTATTGTAAGTAAACCTCAAGTACCACCACAGAAACCTCCAGCAGTCACACCACCATCAATAAGCTCACCACCAACTAAAGCAAGCAAATCAATAGTAACCCCACCTTCAATAAGCAAACCTATGAAACAAGCTGACGTTGATAAGATTAGAGAAAGGACAGCTGAAAGATTAACTGATATTATCGAAGCTACTTTAGATAATAATGCTGGTTTTGTAGCAATAGCAGTATATTCAGAAAATGTTGAACTAGTAGTAGGTGCAGTTCAACGAGGGGGAAATCCGGATATTCTTCAGTCAATTGAAGCAACATTGAGAAAAATCAATTTAGAAGACTATATGAGTAAATTAGGTAAAGTAAGAATTGGTGGAGAAGGACACATTAAGATAGATACATTTGATATCTTCTTTGAAAAAGTATCACCAGAGCACATGAGTACAGTTATCTGCTCAAAAGTAGAAGACGATACAATAAACAGTATCCTGCAACTTAATCGTTATCTAAACCAAGCATTAAGTATCACACCAAATGGTGTTGATGAAGAAAAATTCAAAAGATCAGACCTTATGACAGAACTAAAAATGCGCTTGCATAATAGAGGAAAAAGCGTAGATGAAATACTCTAAGAGTATGAAATTTGTGGTCTGAGCAACTAATCTTTTTTTTGTCACAGTTTTGTCTTTTTAGCTAATGTAAAATAAAACGTTGCTCCTTTATCCACCTCTCCTTCTGCCCATACCTCCCCACCATGTCTCTGAATAATGCGTTTAATAGTAGCTAAACCAATTCCAGAACCACTAAATTCAGTAGAACTATGTAATCGCTGAAAGACTTCAAACAATTTATCTTTATATTTCATATCAAATCCTACACCATTATCTTTGACAAAGAAGATCATTTTATCATCCTTTTTCTGAGAACCAAATTCAATTTTGGGAGTTGGCTTGTTACTAGAGTATTTCAATGCATTACTAATGAGGTTTTCAAGAACTAAACGTAGAAGAACTGGATCACTTAATGCAAATAAGCCATCTTCAATAACGAACTCTACCTGCGGATTTGGATTTATACGTTGATGCTCTACGATAACTATACTCGCTAAACTGCTTAAATCCACAACTTCTTTCTTCAACTCTGTTTGAGATAATTTTGAGAACTCAAGCAAATCATCAATTATTTGATTCATCCGTTTGCTACTATTGCTAATTCGTACAAGATAATCTTTGCCAGTAGCATCAAGCTGATTGGAAAAATCCTCTAGAATAGCATTACTAAATCCAGTAATAGATCGTAATGGTGTACGAAGGTCATGACTAACAGAATAAGAAAATGCTTCAAGCTCTTCATTCATTATTTTCAATTCTTGAGTTCTGTCTTCAACCTTTTGCTCGAGGTCTTCACTAAGCTGACGGAGATGTTCTTCAGAATCAGTTATTCTCTTTTCTATAGGAGCAGCTAAACCAGTTGTCATTATTAGAGTAATAAATACAAAGTTGAACACATAGCTTAAAGCCCAAGCCCATTCAACATCAAGATAACCGATTATCGCGGTAGTTCCCATTAGAACACTAGAGAAGAAAACGAAAAATAAAAACAAACGAGTTATTGTTTTTTCCTTTAGATAAACCCTCAATACCAATACTGTTACAAGAGTAATTATAAGCGTCATAATAATTTGAAATGCAAGCACAACATTCATTTTTAAAAAGACAGCTACTAAAACAATTGTTATAATACATAAACAAAGAGCTAAGCAAATTGAAATGATTATAAATTTCTTTTCCCTCTTAAATTTCGTTTCATCATCCTGATCCTTCAGAAAAATCCTATAATATTCAAAAACTGAAGAGATAATAATTACTAATGTACCAAGCAAATTGAACGAAATCGACAAATAACCAATAATAAAATGTTGATATTGAAACACTAGTAGGATAGATCCTATAGAAAAAACAACGAGTCCAATAAACTAAATCTTTTCTTTTTCTCCATGCAAGCCCAAAAAAAACAGCAACAATTGTTTGATAAACAGCTATTATTATATCCAAGGTTTGCTCGTTGATCATTCTAATCCCAATCGATTGGTAAAAATCTAATTATTAGTGCTCAGATTCTTATAAACAAATAAAATAAAAATAAGAACTACTAAAAAGATTCCGATTAAAATATGTTTTAATATAATTCAGATTGAAATAAATAAACTGAGATGAAAAAGTATTAGTGGACCGGGCGGAATTTGAATCCGCGGCCTCCTGAATGCAAATCAGGCGATCTTCCAGTCTGATCTACCGGCCCATTTTTTCTATTACTTTCTTCCTTACTCCTTCTATTTTTTAATCTTTTTATTGTGAGTAATTTTCCTAATCTAGTTTGCATAAGTTACTGTAATAAAGACGTTTAGCAAAATATGTCCTAAAGTTACTCCAAAAATATTCTCCGTTCTATAAACAGTAATTCCTGTAAGTATTCCTGAAACTAAGATAAAGAAAATGGAATTTGCTAACCCTATGAAATTTGGTAACCATGTAAATTCTTGCCAATGCCCTCCCATCCAAACTACAAACTGCAGAATGAAACCTAAAGACTTGCCACCTTTTATAACAATCCGATTATTGAATAGGTTTAGAGATCCTTGTGCTTCAGAGAATTGTAATTGGATAAATGCTTTTGAATAGAATTCAAACATCATTACATTTAAAGCAACGAAGAATAATTGCCAGAACCAGTCAATTCTATCTGGTAAAAAGTAATGGAGTTCAGCAACACCAGGCATATATTTTTGCGATAAGAGAACCC
>JAUVZH010000254.1 GCA_030602675.1 Candidatus Heimdallarchaeota archaeon
AACTCATGTTAATGGTAGTGAACCTGCAATAGATTCTACTTTGAGTAGCAATTTTGTAATTGGTAATGCAAACTTTTCCAAGCTTAGTGACTATGATAATAACTTCGATAATTTTGATGTAAATGATTTATTCGTTTTAGATGATCGAGCTTACCTTGCTGCTGGATATGAAGGATTAATTATCTTTGACATAAGTAAAATAACCTCTCCTAAAATAATTGGTCAGTATATAGATGGTAAATTTATAGTAAGTGCATTTGCAGCAGATGATTTAGTTTATTTAGCAGCAAAAAATAATGGTCTAATTGTTGTTAATTGTTCAAATATAAATAATATAATAAAAGTAGGTCGATATGATCATTATAGTATCTTTTCTGATATCTTGACAGTAAACGTTCAAGATAATTTAGCTTTCTGTGGATCAACATTTTCAGCTGGTGAAGCTGGTCTTCTTATTCTTGATTGTAGTAATTTGTATGATATAAAATTGATATACGAAAATATTGATTATTTTCGCAATTATGTTGGGGAGCTTCATATTCGAGAAAATCAGCTCTTTTTTGTTGCTATACAAGGAATATTAATTTTTGATATAACAAACCCACAAGAAACAACTCTGATCGATACAATTAGAGGTTATTCACAAATCGAGAGCATTTCCCTCGTTGAAAACATCATGTATACCTGTTCAAACTTCTATGGATTTCTTATTTATGATATAACCAATATCTCTGATCCAATTTTAGTTGGTAGATACCAAGAGGGAATAAGACCTTATGATGTAACAGTTGAAGCTGATATCGCTTATATTGCCTGTAGAACTTATGGACTGATTTTGTTAGATGTTACTGATAACATGAATCCTACAAGACTATCCTACAATGATAGAGGAGGTTCTAAAAGCAGTCTGTGGTATCTGAATGATCATGTAATAATAAATGATGGTGAAAATCTACTCCAAGTATTTGATGTTACCAATTCTTTAAACCCAATCAATATTTATAATCAAAGTCAAAGTGGTTATTCAACAGCTGTTGCATACTCAAATGATGAAATTTACATTGCAGATGGATTTGAAGGTTTGGAAATAATAGATACTACTAATATCCTTCATCCAACAAAGATTGCTACTTTTAACGAGGTTGGGTACAATACTACAGATGTTTGTATTGTGAATGACGTTGCTTTTCTTGCTGATGTGGTGTTTGGGTTAGTATCCATTGATATTTCTGTTAGTTCAAACCCTATAAAAATTGCTAATTGGACCGATGGGGGACTACCCATTAGGGTTGCTGGGCAAGATGATATTGTCCTTTTAGTTGATTATTCAGATGGGTTAGAAATCTTCAATGTTAGTGACCTAGCAAATCCTGTAAAAGCTTTTACGTATAGTATTGTTGGTGCAAAAGATGTGTTAATTGATAGTACTACTGCTTACTTAGCTGTTGAGAATTCAGGTATCGTAGTCCTTAACATTACAGACATTTATGCTCCTACTGTTATAGATACAGTCTTAGATAGTGGACCTGCTAATGAATTAGAAAAGGAAGGTAATTTCCTCTACTTGGCAGATGGAACTAATGGCATTGAGATTTATAATGTAACAGATGTTTTCAGTATCTCAAAAATTGCTCCTACAGGGAATGTGGATTTTGCAAAAGGAGTAACATATGATGACAGTATACTTTACGTAGCAAAAGGTTCTGATGGGGTAACAATCATTGAAGTCTCACAATACACACATTTGGAAATTGTTGGGCAATTCGATGATGGTGAAAAAGCTAACTCTATTGCTGTTTATCAAGAGTTCATATTTGTAGCTGATGGTTATGATAATTTGGATGTTATAAGCAAGGACAACGATAATGATGGTCTTGTAGATTATGTTGAAACCAACATCTATAATACTGATCCAAATGATCCCGATTCTGATCAAGATGGATTGTCAGATTTTGAAGAATTACTGATGTATAATACTAATCCTAATAGTTCAGATACCGATGGTGATCAACTTCCTGATCTATTTGAATTAGAGAATTCACTGAATCCTTTTGAAAATGATGCTGCAGAAGACCCCGATGAGGATGGTCTGACGAATTTAGAAGAGTATGGGTACTTGACTGACCCTCAAGATGAAGATACAGATGATGATTTTCTTACAGATTATGAAGAGGTAATTGACTACAATACTGATCCAAACAACCCGGACACAGATGGAGATGGTTGGTCAGATAGTTGGGAAGTATATTACGAAACTGATCCACTTGACCCTACTGACTATCCAGATTTAGAAACAACACCACCATTTACTGAGCCACCTCCTGACTCACCATTCAGGGGATCATTTAGCTACTATTACCTTCTAGCGATTGTTGGAGGACCGCTGCTGATAGCAGGTATTGTTTACCTAATAATCAAGTTGGTAAAAAAACCAGACATTGTCTAATCTTCATAAAAAATATTATATTGTCTCTTTCACTTAGAACATTTTGTGGATAGAAGACTTATGACTGATCTAGAGAGGATTGCAGCAGTTATAACGGCATTTGAAGAACGAATTCAAGAATTACAAGCTGAAGGTTTAAGGTCACACTCAGATTTACAAAACGACAGTCTATTTTGTGAGCTTGCATCGTATTTGGTGCAGCATTGTAATTCATCAAAGCAATGTTTAGAAGTTCTTATACGAATTGCAGAACTTTATCCCAATATTATGCTAAAAGATGTTTCTCTCATCGATAAAGTTATACAAATTTGCAAACAAGAAGAATTGAACATAACACCTTATGTATTAGGAATTTGGCACCATGTGGATTTTATAGATATCATTCACTTGATTGTTGAACGAATTAATGAATTACATTCCTTTGCAAGTGATTATCCATTAGTTCAATCCTTTGAAGAGAAAAGTGGTTGGTCTATAGAAAGAATCAAAGAAACGATTCGAGCTTTTGCTCATTGGGTTGATGAGGAGTTAGTTCCATTAGCCCAGACAGAAAACTATTACTTGGAACTTGCTGAATTGCTCTCTCCTTTAATACACAACCCTTCTCGAAAAGTAGCCAATGAACCTTTCTCAAATCAAGTCAAATGGTTCTGGGATTTGACTCAGCATAAGTATGATGAATCACCCACTAGTTGTTACAAGAAAATTTGCTATACTTTAGCTGAACTTGATATTGGACTGGCTCCTTCCAAAGAATGGATTC
Organism: Candidatus Heimdallarchaeota archaeon; assembly: GCA_030602675.1. Lineage (GTDB taxonomy): Archaea > Asgardarchaeota > Heimdallarchaeia > JABLTI01 > JABLTI01 > JABLTI01. The sequence goes on from JAUVZH010000254.1 coordinate 3,210, forward strand.
CAAATCCCAACAAGGAATTTCACACTATGTTTTTGATTACCACTTACCTTGAAGATATAGCCATATAATTCATCCATTTGAGGTATTAATCTCATAATTATCAGTAATTTTTTTATAGATGCCATTCGTGTAACAAATAAGGTTGCAATCATGTTTACCTTGAAAATTCATCTAGACATCACTTGGCGTGACTGGTTCTAAGACCTCTAGATGATGTTAGGTAAAGCAAGCAACTGTTTTTAACATTCTTTGGAGGTTTTTCAAATTACTAAAGAGTTGATAATAGATGCATTTACGGGTGAAATTACTGATACCCAGAAAGCAATGTCTGAATTCGGAATAAAAGACATTGGTGAGATAGTTGACTCTCTCGAGGGGGATTTGTTACATCCTTACCTTGAAAGAGGATTGATGTTCGGTCATACAGATGCTGCAAAGATTTTTGATGCTATTAAAAAGAAAAAGAGTTTTGCAGTTATGACCGGTATAAAACCAACAGGGCAGTATCATATCGGTTCGCTTATTACATGTAATGAGGTTTTGTACTTTCAATCATTAGGGGGAAAAGTCTACTTCTGTGTAGCTGACATGGAATCTTATTTGCATAGCGGTACTTCACTAGAAGAAGGACATAAGACTGCAATAGACAATGTTGCTGATATTCTAGCGTTAGGGTTGGATCACAAGAATTCCTATATCTATAAACAATCTGAGCAAAAGGACGTTCTAAAACTTGCTGCGCTATTTACAAAAAACATTACTTACAACATGATAAAAGCCATCTATGGAGAGCAAGCATTTGGAGCATATCAAAGTGCTTTAATTCAAGCAGCCGATATCCTTTTGCCACAACTAAAGCAATATGAAGGTCCTTGCTTAACAGTTACTCCTGTCGGTTTAGAGCAAGCACCACATGCAAGATTAACAAGAGATCTAGCAAGGAAACAGCTATTTCGTGAACATTATGGTTTTAAGATGCCTTCATTTACATTTCATCAAATTTTGGGTTCTCTTGACGGTGGCGATAAAATGTCAAAGAGTGCTGGACATAGTTTTATGCTGACACTTTCTGAAACACCAAAATCACTGAAGAAAAAGATCGTTCTTGTCTTCACAGGAGGAAGGGAAACTAAACAAGAACAGATAGAGTTTGGTGGTAGACCAGATATTTGCCGAGTGTTTGATCTTTACAGATTCTTCTTCATGAATAAGGAAGATGAACTCAAGAAAAGACAAATGGAATGCAAAACTGGTAAAATTCTCTGTGGCGAATGTAAACATGATTTATTCTCAAGAGCATGTAAATTTATTGAGATGCATCAAGAGGCGAAAGAATCCAAGTTTGACTTAGCTAAACAAATCCTAGAGGAATAACTTATGTATAAAGAAAATCTCTCAGTGAAATATTATCTGAAAAATAAAACACCAAGTTGTTTTATGTGCCATGCTAAACTTGGTATTTGGCATAGCTGAAAATTCTATCTCTTTCTTTCTTTGCGTGTATGACCTAGATTATAAGGATCGAAACTTCTTAGAGTTCCTTTTGAAGGTCCTGTAGAAAGCTGTCCATGATAGATTTCTCGTTCAATTTTTGTCTCTTTAATTCGTTTTACTTCTGCATCAAAATCCTCTTTTAAAATATCAAACCATGCATATGTACCTTCGATTTTGATAACTTTATCAGCTTCAATAGGTATGATGAGACTCTTTCTAAATCTCTTATTAACAAGTATCATTG
>JAUVZH010000223.1 GCA_030602675.1 Candidatus Heimdallarchaeota archaeon
AGAAGTTGATGGATTTGAGGTAATTGGTTTACAAAGAAGATCAGAGCGATCTGGTTGGAAAATTGACGCCTTAAATAAAGGTGAATGTCCGATTATGAATGAACCCCTATTGCCAGAATTAATTAAGAAAGTTGTTTTAGAAAGAAAAACATTTCATATTACAGATGACACAGACATTTTGAAAGATATGGATTTCATATTGATAGATGTCCAAACCCCAACAGAAAAAGATACACATGAACCATTATATAGATCTCTTAGAGAAGTTTCTGCAACTGTTGGTAAGAAAATGAAGAAAGGTGCAGTAGTTATTGTTGAATCCACCGTTGCACCGGGAACAACAGAATTCATTGTCAAACCTATTCTTGAAGAAAGCTCAGGAATGAAAGTAGGTGAAGATTTTCATCTTGTTTTTGCATATGAACGTGTTATGGTTGGCAGACTCATTAATAACATAGTAAATTATCCAAGAATTATTGGTGGTATTACTGAAGAGTGTACCAAGAAAGGTCTTTGGTTATACAAACACATTGTAAAGGAAGAACTAATACCTGTATCAGCTACTACTGGTGAAGTTGCAAAAGTTGTGGAAAATACTTATCGTGATGTTCAAATTGCTTTTGCCAATGAAGTTGCTTTAGCATGTGAATCTCTTAATGTTGACTTTAATGAGGTTAGACGATGTGTCAATAGTTTACCATTTAACTCTAATGCTTATCGTGATCTGCATTTACCTGGAGCTGGAGTAGGTGGACATTGCTTACCAAAGGATCCTTGGTTACTAAAATATGGTGTAGATACTTATGGTAAAACAAAAGTTCCTTTTGATGTCATAGTAAAGGCTAGGATGAGAAATGAAATGATGCCAAGCCATATGGTGGAATTGGCAAAGAATGGTGCAAAAGCCTTAGATATTGATTTCTCAAAAGCAAAAATAGCTATCCTTGGTGCATCATTTATTGAAAATTCAGAAGATACAAGAAATTCACCTACTGAGACTTTTGTTGAATTATTAGAAAAAGAAGGAATAAAATGGGCTATTCATGATCCATTGGTACGTCAAAACGAATTCCCATATCCTGTTTCAAAGGATTTAGAGAAAGTTGTTAAGGATACAGATATTCTTGTCATTTTCGTTAAGCATAAGGAATATTTTGACCTTAAAGCTGATTGGCTTAAAGACAAAATGAAATCTGCAATTATTGTTGATGGACGTGATGTCTTAGATCTTACTAAATTTAGAAAAGATGGATTCATATCTTACGGTGTTGGAAAAGCCAACTATTAATCCTACTCTTATATTCATTACTAGAATAATTTCAATAAGTTTAGAAAAAAATCTCAATATATTAAGAAAGTAAACTACTAGCTTTTAGTAAAACAAAGAAGATAGTAAATATTAGATAACAAGTATCAAATTACTTAATAAATTTGGAGGAAAAGTAAATGTCCGAAGACGAAGATATGTGTGAAATTATCAATAAAATGAAAGTTACCATAACCACTGCAGACGAAAGAGGTAGCGGTACTGATGATCCAATTAAATTATATGTTGGAGAACATACGTGGGAACTTGATCATCCATTCTGTGACGATTTTGAGAAGGGTAAAACTGATTCTTTCGACTTAGATATTCCTGAAGGGTTAACCTCTGATTGGTTTCAATATTTCTGTATTAAGAAAGAGTATGATATACGAAGTGACAAATGGCAATTAAGACGAGTTATTTTGGAAATTAATGATAGAGTAATTTATGACTCTGGTGAGATGGAATTTTGGTTCGAATCTGGTAAATCCACTTGGTGTGCAAAAGATTTCTTTTATGGTAAATGCCGCGGCAATGTAAGCCCCGATTTTGATGTCAAACATTAGTTCTATTCCAACTCTTTTTTTATTCCATTTTTTTTCTTTTCTCTATATTCCTTCTACACATCTATTTTCAAACCATTGGAAGAATATTTATTCCTTTTTTCTCTATACTATATATTAGAGAGTGGGTGCTACAGAGTGAGAAAAGTTTATATAAGTAAAAGGACATATATACCACCAAGGTAGTCCTACTCTCCCACCGAGAGAGGGAATCTAAACTACTCCCCATTATAGTACTAGTAACGAAAAAATTGGAGAAAGTAAATTGTTGAAAAAAGAAGTAGCAAGGGAAGAACAAGATGAATCAGAAACTTCCTGTAAAATATGCGGTTCTGAAGCCCTCATAAATGATAATTCAAGAGGTGAAAGAATCTGCACAAACTGCGGTGCTGTTCAAGATATAATCATAAGTTCAGGTCCAGAATGGAGAGCCTTTACAAAGAGCGAACAAGATGCTCGTGAAAGAGTAGGTGCTCCAGCATCAAACTTGAAAATTGATAAGGGATTAAGAACTCAGATCGGGGCTGGTTACAAAGACATCTCTGGCAAGAATTTAAGCCCATCCACAATAGCCAGGATGAATAGATTAAGATGGTTAAATAGAAGAACAGGCAGATCTGAAGCTAGGAACTTAAGAGATGCTATCTTTGAACTTAAAAGAATTGCTAGTCAGCTAGGTATTTCTGAAGACATTACTGAATCTGCAGCAATTTATTATAGAAGAGCCTTAAAAGCAAAATTAATTCGTGGCAGAAGTATAGATTCAATGACTGCTTCTGCAATTTATATTGCTTGTAGAACTCATAACGTTCCAAAAACACTCAAAGATATATGCACTACTGGGAAAGTTGCTCGTAAAGAGCTTGCTCGATGTGTAAGAGTGTATATTGTTGAATTAGGTATTAAACCAACACCTATAGATCCAGCTCAATTAGTTTCAAGATTAGGAGCAGAGTTGGAAATAACAATGCACACTCAAAACAGAGCAATTGAAATCCTGCAAACGGTCAGATCTTACAAACTCGATGTTGGCAAGAATCCTATGTCAATTGCTGCTGCAGTTATATATATCGCTGGAATACAAACTGGAGAGCGAAGAACTCAACAGCAAGTTGCTGAAGCTGCTAAAACCACTCCTGTAACTCTAAGAAACAGATTCAAAGAATTGGTTGCAGTTTTAGAAATTGGTCAAGTCACTGTAAAAAGAGGAGCTGCTGCAACACCAGTATATGTTAGAGATCCATATAAATATTGATGGATCTTAAACCTTCTTTTTTTATCATCTCAAAGACTGAAGTGGAGGTGATTGATCACCCTCCTCCATTTCATCCAATATCTTTTTTTGCAGTAAACTTTCATTAGTGTATAATAGGTTTAAAAAAGGAACAGTTATATTTAGCTATAATACAGATGCAACTACAAATTCGGGTAATAGAAAACCTAAAAAGTCAGTTGTTATCTGCCTAAATTATTAGAAAAAATAAACTAGAAGGTTATAGACACATGCTTTGGGCTGAAAAATACCGACCAAAATTCCTTAAAGATATCATAAATCAGCAAGAAATCAAAAATCGCTTACAAGGTTTTATTAGTGCTAGCACTATGCCCCATCTTCTATTTGCAGGACCACCAGGCACTGGCAAGACTACGGCAGCACTTGTTCTAATTAATGAGCTTCTTGGAGATTTTGACGTTTTTGGACGTAAAGAAGATCAACTACAGACCAGTATTCCATATTTAGAGTTAAATGCTTCTGATGAGCGTGGAATCAATGTTGTTCGTGAACGCATCAAAAATTTTGCACACCTTATGGCCATTAATGCTCCTTTTCGAATCATTATTTTAGATGAAGCAGATTCTATGACCCCAGATGCCCAACATGCACTTAGACGAACAATGGAAAAGTATAGTTCTACTTGTCGTTTTATTTTGATTTGTAATTACAGTTCGAAAATAATTGAGCCTATTCAATCACGTTGTGCAGTTTTTCGTTTTGCGCCTTTAAGTGAAAAAGATACCAAGAAGTACCTCCAAAATATCATCAAAAAAGAAAATATTGCAATCTCACCTGAAGGTATAGCAGCAGTTATTTATGTTTCAGAAGGCGATTTGCGAAGAGCTACTAATGTTTTACAAGCCTCAGCAATAAGTGGGAAAGAAATCTCTGAGGATAATATTTACAAAGCTACAGGAAAAGCTCAACCTCAAGAAATCCGAAAAATGATTAAATTTGCTACTACTGGTGCTTTTAAAGAATCTCGCAAGTTGTTACTTGAGTTGCTCATTAAGCAGGGACTTTCTGCTCAGGACATTATAAAACAGATTCATCGTGAAGCAATTGTCATGACTGACATTGAAGATAAAACTAAAGTTGAGATGATTAAAATGATAGGTGAGGTTGATTTCAGACTTACTGAAGGATCTAATCCTGAGATACAACTATCAGCTTTGCTTGCTCATTTAGTTGGATTTAAACTTAATTCATAAATCTAAGTACTTTAGAGCATACAAGTTTCAGCTATTTCTACAAGATCTGTTTGAGGATTTTTCACTTCAATTATAGGCTTTATTGGAATTAGTTCAATATCTTCTTTCAAGCGTTCTATACCGCCACCAGTGATATTTAGTAATACTAGTTCATTTGGGGTTATTTTCTCCTGTTCCACTGCGTGTATTAATGAAGCAACGGCAACTGCTGCTGGAGGTACGATGTCAATTTCTTCGGTTTGATAGATAAATTTCATTGCGGTTTTTGCTTCATCTTCTGATATAGCGTACATTTCACCATTAGTCTCTGAAAGGGCTTGGTATACTCCACCATCTATTGAATATGGTGGTGTTCGATTTGCTAGAACTTCAGCATATAATGAAGACATTTCATGAGGTGGAATTCTGAAATCTTCATTGATGATTTGATTTCTTTTTGCTTTCCACGCATGAACTATTGGTGCAAACCTACTATTTTGCGATAAATGCAAGCGTGCTGGCTGATTACCAAAACGTCCATCTTCTATTAATCTAATTGATGCTTCCCAAGCAGCAATCCCTCCTGTTCCACTACCAATTGCTTGGAAATAATGCTTAGGAATCTTTCCTATTTCTGCAACGCCTTCAAGAAAACAAGTTCCCATTCCATCTCTTCTTGCAACATTTCTTGCCCCTCCTTCTGTTTCAACTCCGATCTCGTTGCATATTCTTTTCCCTAATTCTATTGCATTTGTATAATCATTTCCATTAGCTAATGTGATGTACATAACATTATTCTCATCGATTTCTTTTGTAGTCCATAATCTTGAGCTTGCAGATTTCGCTGCAACAATTAATACCTCAAAATTTTGATTTATTGTCTCTTCTGCAAATGCTCTACCAGTATTCCCAGCTGTTGCCAATAGAATCCTTTTAACACCATTTTCTTTTGCACGTGAAATGGATGGTGGGGCTTCTAAGCCTTTGAATGTTCCGGTTAAGATGTTTGCTTTTTTCTCAGGCCAATATCCATTAAATGCAATAAACAGGTTCTCT
>JAUVZH010000151.1 GCA_030602675.1 Candidatus Heimdallarchaeota archaeon
AGGACAAATAAGCCATGGAACAGGCAAATATTCAGAACAAATCAGCTAAAGTAACAGAAATAGCTGCTACTTTAGAACACGAAAATAATATTGAGGCGGGTGTTACATGCTCTCCTAGCTGCCCACACTGTAAAAGTGATAATGTTTACGGTATGAGCAGAGTAGTAGGTTATTTCAGTGTAATTGAAAACTGGAATAATTCCAAAAAATCAGAGCTAAAGAGAAGGCAGAAAGGTAACTACTGGTCTGATGAAGTCTAAATAGAAGATCTTCACCAAACCTGGACCAAATTCCCTTCTCTCCTCTTATCTTTTTAAAAGTAAAAATCAAACTAAAAGATGCTAGCATTTATAGAAATGAGGTAATATAAATATGAAATTAAAAATATTCACAAAAACAGATTGTCCAAATTGCCCAGCAGCAAAAGAAGTTGGGAAACAACTTGAAAGCAAAGGTGCAAACATAGAGTGGTTTGACCTTGATAATGAAGATGGATTGTCGGAAGCAGCTTATTTTGATGTTCTCTCAACGCCATCATTGCTTGTTACTGATGAAGATGATAACGAAGTAAAAGCTTGGCGTGGAGATGTACCCGAAGTAGTGTTATTACTAAAAGAACTACAAATAAAATAAAGAGATGAGTTTACGAATTGCCTAAATTAGAAATTAAGGGATATAAGCAAGGATCACTAATTGAATGGCCTGGTTTAGTAGTTGATAGTATCTTTTTAGCGGGATGCGATTTTCGATGTCCCTATTGTCACAACCCTGATTTAGTTTTTACAGATAAAGTCGAAAGCTATGATGTTAACGAAATCTTAGCTGAAATCGATAAAAGGGCAAAAAGCAAATGGCTTGATGGTGTTTCAATAACTGGAGGGGAACCAACTCTTAGTAAGAGATTACCTGATTTCCTAAGAATAATAAAAAACATGGGCTTAAAAACTAAATTTGATACAAATGGGAATCATCCAGATGTAGTAAAAAAAATGATCGAAGAAAATCTAGTTGATTATATTGCTATGGATGTAAAAGCAACACCAGAGAAATATCATTTGGCTGCAGGAAGAAAGGTGGATATGAAACCAATAAAAGAGACAATTAAAATAATAATTAATTCTGGGTTGGATCATGAATTTAGAACGACCGTTGCACCAACAATTGTGGATCCCGTAAAAGATATTCCAAAAATAGCTACAATGATTAAAGGAGCAAAAAGATTTTACATACAGCAATTTAGACCCGTGAGGTGTTTAGTTAAAAAATTCGAAAAAATGGAACCTTATACACTAGCAGTTCTAGAGAAAGCTTGGAATATAGTAAAGGATAAATTCGAGGTATGTGAAATCAGATAATACAATAATTTATTATTATGAATTTTACTTTTCACAATAAAACTAAACAATTAGGTAGCTTTTAAAATTAAATAACTTTCAAAATGTTGTGAGGTATTGACCTTTGGCTAAGATTCAAACATTAGAACATAAAGGAGTTCTCGTAAACGAAATACCACATTTAGAACTGAGTATTGAAATTGATGGTAAACCGCTTAAACTTACTCCGAAACAAGAGCAGATGGCAATTGCTTGGGTAAAGAAACTCTCAACAGTATATGTTGAGGATCCAATTTTTTGTAAGAACTTCTTCGAAGATTTTAGTGAAGAACTAGGACAACCCGGTTTAACAGATGAAAATATAGACTTCTCTGAAGTTATTACACATATCGAAGCTGAACGAGCAGCTAGAGAAGCAATGACAAAAGAAGAAAAGAAAGCCGCAAGAGAAGATAGAAAAGCAATTCGTGAAGACCTAAAGAAAGAGTATGGAACTGCTTTATTAGATGGTGTAGAGGTCGAAATATCAAATTATATTGCTGAACCAAGTAGCATATTCATGGGGAGAGGAGAACACCCAATGAGGGGAAAATGGAAAGAGGGTCCTGAAAAAAGTGATATTATTTTGAATCATAGCTCAAAAGATCAGCTAAATGAAAGTGATTGGAAAGTAATTGTTTGGGAACCTGAATGTTTATGGATTGCAAAATGGGAAGATAAACTCTCAGGTAAAACAAAATATGTTTGGTTATCTGATAATACTCCTATTAAGCAAGATAGAGAAATCGAGAAATATGAAAAAGCTAGGTTGGTTGGTGACAATCTAGAGAAGATCAGATCTAAAACAATGAACGCAATAAGAAGTGAAGACAAAGCAAAAAGAAAAATCGCAACAGCATGTTATTTAATTGATTATTTAACCATGCGTGTTGGTGATGAAAAAGATGAAGATGAAGCTGATACAGTTGGTGCAACAACCTTACGACCAGAACATATAACAATAAATGGTAATATTGTGAAATTCAATTTTCTAGGAAAAGACTCTGTTGAATGGAATAAGGAGGAAGAATTTCCAGATGAAGCTATTAAAGTTCTGAAAGAACTGATAGAAGAGGCTAATAATTCAGGGGAAGATAAACCTCAGATTTTTGGCAATATTGGCAGTCGTCATGTCAATGCTTTTCTAGGTGAAATTGTTGATGGGTTGACAGCTAAAGTCTTTAGAACATATCATGCTACTAGCATAGTTGAAAAACATATTGAAGAAGCAGACGTAGATTCAAATGATCCTGATTTTGTAAAGAAAGAAGCAGCAGTTATGGCTAATAGAGAAGCAGCAATTAATTGTACTCATATGAAGCAAGAACCAAAGAATTGGGAAAATAGGATTCAACGATTCAGAGAGCGAAAAATAAAAGCTAATGAACGAATAGATAAAGCAAAAGCTAACCAAGAGAATAGAGAAATGAGATTGGAAGATCTCAAAGAGAATTTAAAACTAAGAAGAAAAGCAGCGAAAGAACAACAGAAAATACTTGAGCAAACAAAAGCTGATTTAGAAGAAATAAAAAGCATGGAAGTGAATCCAGAGGACAAAAAGGAAAAAGAACGACATAAGAAAGCAATTGAGAAAGCCAAGAAAAAAGTTGAAACAAAGAAAAAACGAGTGATAACAGCTAAGAAAAGAATTGATACAGCCAAAGGACAAATAGAGAGAGGAAAGAATAGTCTAGGAACAGCAAAGGAACGGGTATACAAAGCTAAACTAGCGTTAAAGAAAATTGAGTCACAAGAAAGAATTTCTAAGAAGACTAAGACATGGAACTTAGGAACAAGTTTGAAATCATATATTGATCCAAGAGTCTATTACAATTGGGGTAAAGAAGTAGATTATGATTGGCGAAATTATTATTCAAATACTTTACAAAAGAAGTTTTCTTGGGTTGAGAGAGAAGAAAATGACTAAAAATCATATTTTATAGTCGTTAAACAAGATTTAAAATAGTGAATGACTCAAGAAACTAAATAGAAACCCTTTGAAAAGGCAAACAATAAACGTTAATTTTGAACTAATAACTAATTTGTAAAATTTTAATGAATTTTAATCGGTTGGTTAAATCGTGGCAGAATTAAAGGTCAATCTTGAAGAAGGAAATGGCTGTTATTATGCGCATACAGCTGATTTACTAGGATGTTTTTCAAAAGCAGAAAGCCGAAGTGAAGCTATAGATGCTTTACTCAAAGATGTAAAGAAATATAGTGAATGGCTACTTTCGATTGGAGTAGACAATGAATTCAAAACAATGTCAAAGGATTTTCTCTCAGGGATTAATGAACTCGCAATAATAGAAGAAGTTACAGGAATAGAAAAGCTAAGAGAATCACATGGAACATCTGCACTTTTTGAAACAGATAAAGAGTTAATATCCGAGGAAATGTTTGAGTTTTATCTTATGATAATAAATAAACTTCCTGAAGAACTCTTGAGAATAGTCTTTCAATATTCAGATGAAGATAGGAATAAGAAAATAATTCCGGAGAAGCTAACTATTAATGAAGAACTAATCGACATCTACAATACAGAGCTTTTTTACATTTCTAGATTTGGTGAGGAAGTTGAACACAAATTCTATGAAGCAATTAATATGACAAAAGATGAATTGGATTCACTTACACTGTTAGAACGAGTAGTAAAAGTTCGACAAGGGGCAGTAACAGTTCTAAAAATCTACTATCCAAAACAACAAGAGAAAGTTTTCAAAAATAAAAAAGATACCACTTTTCCTGATGAATTGTGGACAATAAAGAAGATAATAAGGAAATTTATTGAGCACGAAAGAGAAAAAATCAATGCAATACGCGCACTAGTAGAAGTTCTGGAATCAAGTAAAACAACAAATGAAGAAAGCAAGTAAAGAAAATTTCCATTGGAATAGTTTTTTGTTTTTAATTTCTCTGATTTTTATTTTACATTTACTAGTTCTATTTGAAAAAAGACTGGTCACTAATATTCAGAGTGGATATATAGAGTGACCAGATATAGCATAGATTAGAACAAAGATGTGGTGATAAAAAATGATTGGAGTTATAGATAAAAAGAGAAAAAGACACACAAAAAAAATAGATGTGTCAGAAATTAGGAAAACAATTAACACATTCAGAATAGAATTTCGTTAGATAATGCTAAATTCGGTTACAGCGAAAGCAAACCGAAAAAAATTCACTCAAATAAGAAAATATAAGGTGATCAGAAACAACTGCCTTCAAGAGAAGAACGGTCTATAGTATCGTTCTTCTCTCTGATTCTTATACAATTTATTAGTAACAAAGAAATTAGTTTGAAATTATATTTTTTCAGAGAAAAGAAAATTATGTTTTTTTTTAATTTATCAAAAAAAGAGTAAAAAAGACGCAAAAGCGTCTTTCTAGATTATTTAACGTGAAGGTATGGCTTTCCGTTTTCTTACCATAACTACGACAACGATGATGACTATAATAAGTACTAAACCACCACCAACAATGACATAAGCCCACCATGGTATATTAGTTGCTGGGATTTCAACTTTAATATCGACAACATCACTCCAAGTACTTGCAAGATCATAGCTATCAACAGCACGCACACGGAAATAGTAGGTACCATTCGTTAAACCTGAAACAACATGAGATAATTCAGTAACATTGTAAGAATTGATTGGTGTAGCAAAACCTATTTCGCTGTCTACTTGTAATTCATAGTGATCGATTCCAACATCATCTGTGCTATCATTCCAAGTAACTTCAACATTGCTTACCTCACTTACATCACCAGGATCATTGATGTTAGGTTCCGTTGGTGGATCGTTGTAGAAATAATCAATAGTTAATTCATACAAATGAGGACTTCGGTCACTTGCTCCAGTTATTTCTGCACGCCAACGTAGATCACTGCCTGGATTTGCGAAAATATGCTCTACACCTGGAGTAACAACATCCCAATTTGTTCCACCATCTGCAGACATGAAGTAATCAATATCTGAACCTTCTGGAGTAAAATCTTCAGCATTAAGTGTTGCACTGTAAATAATACGACTTACTGAATCAACAGACAAGGATTGAGCAAAAGTTGTTCCAGCTACATAAGTATCTGCTGCACTTTCAAAGTGACGGAGAATAACAAGGGAGGATTTGTTAGCAACGTAAGTAAAGTCACCATGTGTAGTAATTTGTATTGCACCAGTTGCATCAGCATAATTGCTTTCTTCAACGATATTTATCGTATTTGTGGCATTTATAATTGAAACACCGTCAGTTAATGCAGCACTTAAAACATATGGACCGAAATTCCAAACACCCATTGAATCATGAATAATCCAATCCGGGTATGTGAAATCGAAAGGATCAGAAACATTATATTCCGACATCCAACCACCCGCTCCAAGATAAGCTAACCCCCCATCAACTTTGATATCCCAAATTGTAGGAACTCTATTTTGTGATAAAATGATTCTAGTATTTGTTAAATCTCGGATATCATGAACATGGAAACAAGGATCTGCACTTGAATGCCATTCAACAGTGTACAAATGTGGTCCATGCACCCAGAGAGCTGTGACGTTTGTTCCAAAGTGGGGTTCGCTAAATTGATCTGGTAGAAAATTGAAGTTTGTTGGTTGTGAAACATTCTCTATAGCTACTCCTCCTTGTCCCCAAGATATATACACTACTTCTCCATGTACAAATACATCTATGCATTGATTAAGCCAATTATAATGCACTTGTTTAATGTCTGATGGATCTCGAATATCAAAAATATAGTATCCATTGTAGCTTATGACATGAGCGAATGATCCTTTAATATCTAATTTTCGTGTGTTACCTGCTATTGGGATATGGTCAAGAAGAGTAGGATTTGAAGGATCACTAACATCCAATGTATAGAAACCATCTGGTCCTCCAGCACAATATGCTATATTGCCATCTACACGTACATCCCAACATTGAAGTTCATCAAAAGCATTTGGATAGGCGGATTTTGAGAAATCAGTAATTCCTCCACCAAAAGCAGCAATTTCATAAGTGTAGATTCCAAGATCCGCTCCTACAACAAGAATTCCGCCATATATATCAACATCCCAAGCATCACCAAAAGGAAATGGGTATTGTTCAGTAGCTAAAATAGGATTTTCTGGATCTCTAACATCAAGAACTTTTACACCACCACTCACATCAGCAACAAAAAGGGTGTTTCCCTGTTTAACCAATCGTCTTGCATTACCGTTTGTATCGTAGCTTCCAA
>JAUVZH010000233.1 GCA_030602675.1 Candidatus Heimdallarchaeota archaeon
CTTCAGAAAGTCCTATGCTCCTCTCTTTGGCCTGTTGAATGCATTTTTTATAGAATAGAGTTGCTTTTGTTCCTGCACCTCCATGAACGTCAGTTATCGCACCAATTCCTTGTGCAATTGCTACTTCATATGGAGCTCTAACCGATGCAGCAATTCTTGCAGCTTGTGTAGAAGGTGGTGTGACTCCATGGTCAACACTAGCAACTATCATAGCTTCGATTAGCTCAGCTTTTTTGTTTTGTGTTGACGCTTCACCTGTTATTGCTGAATAAATAACTTGAGTAAAAGTATATTTGTCTTCAACGTTATTAAATATCTTCTCATTACCTAGTATGGATGCTAAATATCTTGTAATCCTTCCAAGTCCAAAAACAGATATTTCTAATGATGATTTTATACCCCTTTTAGAGTACTCAGCAAGTTTTTCATCTAACAAAAGATATTTGCTAAGTGTTTTTGCAATATCCTCATCTTTGATTGGTTTCACTTTTGGAACAGGTAATTTAACTGCTTCAATCGCAATTTTGTTTAATTTATTACTGTCTTCTTTTGATGGAAGTTTTCCTTTTAAAAGCAAATGAGTTGTCTCGAGTAGATTATTGTTTTTAATTATCTCTTGTAATGGGTTTCCAGAGACAATAATATTATTGGGCTCAATTTTCGTAATCAATGTTGCCCATTCTGGTTTTTTAGGAGGTTCTTCCCAATTTTTTCTAAGTTTTTCTTGATAGCTTTCAACAGGGAAATATTGTTTACCTTGCAATTTCTTTTTGACTTCTTTTATCAAATCATGTTGACCATTTACTACAGGAATACCTGCCTTTTCAAAAACCTCCTTCTTTGTTTTGAAGGTACCATATTCTTGACCTGGAGTAACTATAGCACCCGCATGTCCCATAGTTTTTCCTTCAGGAGCATTTGCTCCGGAAATCAAAGCTACCATTGGTTTTGGGTATTTCTCTGGATACTTTTCAATGTCCTCTGCTAAAATTTCTTCTTGGCATCCTCCAATTTCACCTGCAATAACAATAAGATCTGTATTGGAATATTTCTGTATTAGTGGAACAATGTCCAAGAATCTTGTTCCGATGGCTCCATCTCCACCTATACCTAATACCGCATTTTGAGCTATGCCTACACTTGCTAATGCATCTGACATATGATAGAGAATTGCTCCACTTCTTGAGACAATCGTAACTCCTTTTGGTCCAAATTCATTTGGAGTTTTTTCTTCTGGATAGAAAATATCAGGTAATATTCCAACCTTGATTCCTTCTGGTGGAAAGATTATTCCTGGAGTATTTCCACCAAATAATATTGTTTTATGTTTCTTTGCAGCAATAATGATATCTCTTACATCTTTGAGAGGTATAAATTCACTAATTAGCACTACTATTGGTATTCCTGCTTCTATTACTTCAATTGCTACATCTTTTACTGCTGAATAATGTTTCCAGATACTAGCAATTGCTACATTAGGATTTTCTTTCAGACATTCTGTGATTGTATCATATACAGGAACGACTTCATGAATTCTAGTTCCACCTCGTCCTATAGATACTCCAGCAGTAATTTTAGTACCAAAATCTTTCATTAATCCAGCATGTTTCATTCCTTGTCTGCCTAAACCGATGATTACTGTGTCAATTGTACCAGTTTTTTCAATATGTGCAGCTAGATCTGGTCTTACTTGATTAATTAGAAAATATAACATACCATCTTTTACCGGTATTCTTTTCATGCTGCTTCCTCCTGAAGAATCTCAAAGCCTTTTTTCAGAGCATCTTTGATGACATCTGCCATAATCCTTTCATTTCCAACCTCTATCTGCATTAAAGTCAATGCATCGGGTGTTTCGATGATAGCTTTCTCAAGATATTTCTTAGCAGAAGGCAAATCTGTTCCCACCATTCTACCAATAACTGGAATCATTCTTTGCTTATTTTTATAACGATCTCTGAAAGCCTTTACGACACCTCGTATGAATATATCACAGCTTGAGATACCTCCAAATCTTGAAGTTAGAATGAGGTCAACAAGTGGATAATCCATTAAAAGATGAAACATTTCTGCTACTCTAGCAACTGGAGGTCCTCCTCCGCTATCCATGAAGTTTATTGGAATAACCTTTCCATCAAAGAATTTCTTTCCAATATTTGCTACTTCATCTATTGATAAAATTCCATAACCTGCTCCACCGGGAACTAATCCAACATACAGAATACCCTTTTCTTTTTTAACATTGAATGACAATAAATCAACATAAGGAAATTCATTGTCATATGATCGAATTTCATTTGCTGTTGGTTCAGCAACATCATGTCTCTTGTGTGTCAAATCAACACTTTCAAGGAGTTTACTTTGTCTGTATAATCCATTATCATCTAATACAACCTTAGCATCTGCAGCTAAAACATCAGTTGGAGTGATTATTAGTGGATTTATCTCGCATAATTTAGCATCTATTTTTTGATAGAGAGTGTAAAGATTGCTGATTATTGTAGCCAATATCTTGACCTTTTCTTTTGTAAGTTTAAGAGTTTGATTTAGTTTTTCTGCGAGTTCATTAGCAATTTTTCCTGGGAGTTCTTTTTCATTTTTTGTTAATTCTTTTCTAAAAATCAGCTCAGGACTAGTCTTAGCGACCTCTTCGATATCCACACCACCAGAAGGACTAACAATTATTACATTGTTATATGATTTAGGTTCCATTGTAACACCTAAATAGCAAGCTTTAACCTCTTCTACAGCTTCCTCAAAAAAGACAATCTCAACAGGATAATCCTTAATCACAAGGTTGAGTAAATCTTCTGTTACATTTTTTGCTTCCTTTAGAGAATTTACTTTTTTTACTCCACCAGCTTTCCCACGACCACCAATTAAGACAGACGCTTTAACCATAGCTGGGAATTTAATTTTAAGTTGTTCGATCTCTGAAACATTTGTCACAACACCATATTGTTTTGGCGTTGGTATATCATTTTCTGCAAAAATCTTCTTAGCTTCATGTTCATAAAGTCTCAACTTTTGCTCCTCCCAAGATGAGCATTTTACGAATTTACTATACAGTAATACTTCATAAATTATATGTAGTGCTTTATTTACAGTTATCATATGAAATTGGTTGTTATTTTTGGTCCACCTGCTGTAGGGAAAATGGCTGTTGGTAGAGAGTTAGCAAAACTGATAGGATTCAAATTATTCCATAATCATATGACAATAGAATTAGTGCTAGAATTTTTTGATTATGGTACACAGAAGTTCAATATTCTTAATCAAGAATTCAGACGTAGAATCTTTGAGGAAGTGGCATCAAGTGATTTACCTGGTATGATTTTTACCTATGTTTGGGCTCTTGATGAAGAATCAGACAAAAGGTATGTTAATGGGATTACTCAATTATTCAAAGAAAATGGCGGGAAGATTTTCTATGTTGAATTAGAAGCTACTTTAGAGGAACGGTTAAAGAGAAATGTTTCTGAATTACGTTTACAAGAAAAACCCTCTAAAAGAGATACAGAACTAAGCCAAAAACGATTGTTAAGAACTGAAAAAAAATACAAAATGAATACTGATAATGATTTCTTTTATCAAGAGAATTATATCAAGATAAATAGTACAAAACTTAGTGCTGAGGAAACTGCCAAACTAATCAAAAAGGAATTTAATTTTTAGTGATTTTAAATTAATCTAGAATTTATCTGTAAAGCTATATTATTTTCATCTGAATAGATCTTTGCTTCTCGTTTATTTTTAAAAATCTTGACAACATCAAATTCGTAGAAATTTGTTTTATCATCTATTGTGAATTCCATAACACGACTTGCTTGTTCTCTAGGTTCTGTGTAAACTCTTAGTAAACATATCTGTTTTTCTTTAGCTAATTCCTTACATTTCTCGCAGCGTTGAGGTCCTCTTGCACAGTGACTAAGTGTAATCTCTCTAATAAAATGGTGATTCTTAATTGACTTCTACCTCATTATTAATCTAATAGCATATTATATTCAATATGTCATTTAAAAGATTATACAACAAATATCTGTGAATACTTTCGATGAAGACTTACAATAACAAATGTCTTACTTTATGAATCATAGTTCTTAATTGATTGTAATACATAAACAACTTGTGAAAAAACAAAGGAGGATTATGTTTTGAAAAATCCAATGAAAATAAGAAGAGTCTATTTTCAAGTAAAAGTAGATGATTTAGTTAGAGCTAAAGATTTTTACAATGATGTTTTTAGTTTCGATGTTGCATTTTTCGAGGGTGCTGCATTAGGTTGGTGTGAAATGCAATTGCCTGGTGACTCAAGATTAGGCTTAAATCTTAGACGTCCAGATGAAGAAAAGAAAGCTCCAAGCTGGGGTGTTCTTACTCTTGATGTCGAAAACCTAGAAGAAGCAAGAGAGTATTTAATGAAGAAAGAACTAGAAGCAAGTGAGATATTCGATAATCCTAATAACATTTCTTTCTTTAACGTAAAAGATTCGGAAGGTAACACCATACAAATAGTTGGTGATCCTCGAATAAAGGATTAGAGATTATTACATATAATCCTCTAATCCATAAGCTTCATTTAATAGTTCATATAATCTGGCAACACATCGAACAGCTGGTGCTCCGTCGACTACATCATGATTGAACTCGGCTACAACATGTAGAATATCTCTTATAACTATCTTATCATCCCTAACAACTGGTTTCTTAACGATACCTGCTATCGCAAAAGTTGTTGAATGCATAGTTTTAGGAATTGCCCAACCAACAATACCTCTGCCCATCATACCCATAGAAGTACAACCTATTGTTCCAAAATGCTTTCTTATCTTAAATGGATCAGCCATAATTGAACCCCAGACGAATTTTCTACGTAAGAATTGTGGTACTTTCATCAAGAATTTCTGTGTATTCTTTACCTTACGTTCCTTTTCTCTTTGATCAGCATCATACTTTTGAGCTGTTCGAATTTCATCATTGATTTCTTTAAAGCTCTTCTTATTTGCTTTTCTGATTATATATACAATAGGAACTTTCCTATCTTTGAGTTGCTTTTCAACTAAGCACTTAATATCTACATTATGAAAGACAATCATCTTTCTTCGACCTTTTCTAAAAGTCTGAACAACTGTATTCTCTGAAACCGCTTGTCCAATGCATTTCATTACCCAAGAAGTAAATGACAATCTCTCACCAGTTTTCTCTCTATGTTTGGCGATAATTTCTACACCCTTTGTTACATCATATTCTAATAAA
>JAUVZH010000048.1 GCA_030602675.1 Candidatus Heimdallarchaeota archaeon
AAGGATTTGAATTCATTGCTAAAATGATAAATGAGCATAAAGGTGATGGTATTGTTGTTGGAGCTACAGGTCATGTAACGCAAGATGATTTACAGAGAATAAGAAGTCTTGCTGGAAATGATACAGTAATGCTTGTTCCGGGTATTGGTAAACAACAAGGTGATTTGAAGAAAGTAATTCAATTTGGTGGAGAAAATATCATGCTTAACGTAGGTAGAGCAATTCTCTACTCTGACAATTTGAAAGAAAGTGCTGAGAATTATAATTCTAAATTTAATGATGCTAGAAAAGGAAAATAATCCAATAAATGGTTATTTTCCAATTATCTTTATCGTTGCATTCTACGATGCAGTGCTACATGAGTGAAAGGCAACGAAATAACCTGACTTTTTCTTACAAAACCAACTTCACTTAATTTTGCAGAGTGTTCTTTACCTTCAACAGTAATTTTAGGTGCAGTTGGCTGTCGATTAAGATTACCTTTTAGAATCATTGAAACTGATAAATTATCTGCAACATCCCATGACATTTTCTTGGAATCACTAGGAGCGAGTTCTGATGGTAGATACTCAGTTGCATCTAAACCACTTTCAATTTCATTAACAAGTGTACAAGATACTGGAGTTGAAACTGCTAATGTGCAAATGTAAGTGTTTTCTTTCACAGTTGGTTCGATTATTTTTGTCACATAAACATCATCTAAAATATCTTCACCCATTGGTACTTTTAAATCGATTTTCCATACAAGAGGTGACAATTCAATTTTATATTTTTGTAAGAATTTTGTTCCTGTTTCAACATTCGTTTGTACCTGTTGAATATTCATACCGTATTTCTGACCAAAATCAA
Source organism: Candidatus Heimdallarchaeota archaeon (assembly GCA_030602675.1). Lineage (GTDB taxonomy): Archaea > Asgardarchaeota > Heimdallarchaeia > JABLTI01 > JABLTI01 > JABLTI01. The sequence continues at coordinate 850 of JAUVZH010000048.1, forward strand.
CAAAGCTCGTTTCCTCTGTAACTAATTTATTGCTTATGCACATTTCAGTTGGTATTAAATCCCTAACAATTAATTCATCTAATGTAACTGGAAGTAAATTAATTGCTTCAGATACAAAATAAATAGTAATTTTGCCATCTTCATCTTCTTCTCTTAACAAGGAATTATAATCTTGAACAATTCTAATTTCTTCGCCTTTTCGAACCATAATCGTTCTAGGGATTCTCTTTTCAAGTGTATAAAACGCTTTGATGTCTTCACCTGAAGGTGCTTTGGTAATTTTCCAAGTTACTTTTAATCCGTCTTCAAGAAGTTCTTTCTTATATTTCCCACCCTTTTTACATTGGACATCAATAATTTTGTAATTATAAGGTATGATATCTGAAATTATAACATTCTTTAGCTCTTTCTCGGTTTCATTTTTGAATGAAGCAACTAATTTGTGTTCTAATATTTTCTCTGAGGGAGTAATTTCTAGTTTAATCTTATCCTTATGATCTACTCCACCACTGTTTTTATATGAAATTTTTCTAATTACAGTATTGGAAACAGGTGTTTGATGTTTTTCCAGAAGATCATAAAGCTCATCTTCTGATAATAAACGATCAGATGTTATAGTAGTCAATTTTGCTAAAACGTCTGTTTCAATTGAGACTAAATCAGAAGGCTCTACATACTCAATTGTAACTCTAGAAACTCTTTCCAATGCTTGAGAAACTTTCTTTATTATTTTGTATGCTTCTTCTTCATCTAGTGTAATGTTTATTTTTCCTAAATAATCTGCAAACCAAACAGACATTCTACGATCGTTAATTGGAAGATTAGTTCTGTTTTGAATAAACAATTTCAAATTCTTTGCTATTGTAAAGAGTGATCTTGCTTTCTGTCTCATAATTTGCTCAGCATTTTCATCATAAACTTTGACAATAGCTTCCAACATGTCGAAATTTTCAAACTTCCCAATTGGAGTAATTGATAAAGAGATACTTGCAATTCCTGGAAACTTTACTATTTCCGCTTCTTTGTCTTCTGGTATGCTCATTTTAAACACCATTGTGCCTTTATTTCTTAACACTAAATTCTGCTATTATATTAAATTTGGTTTTGAAGCACAAATATCCAATAGAATTTTTGTGAATAAATCTTTTGAGGTTGGAACATTTTCAAGATATCTTCTTTCAAAACATTAATTTACTATAACTGAGGTTTAAAAAACTCGTGAATAATTAGTTGTTTAGATTTCTTCCCAATAAATTGGAGTGAAACTTGTTGTTATATGCTATCAAACATGCCTTACGAGGAATAAGTCGTCGTAAAATGAAAAACATCATTAATATGTTAGGCATTTTGATTGGAGTTTCTCTTTTAGCAGGTGTACAAATAGCCACAGATTCTCTAGTAAATGCTATGCAAGAAACTGTTTCATTAAGATATGGAAATGCTGACATTACTATACAAAAAGGAGAGTTCACACCTGATTTTTTTAATTACTCCGTTTATGAGCAATTAAGAAATGATCCAGTTTTAGCTCCACATATTGATGCTATTTCACCAAGGATTAATTCCCAAATAAGTGCAACTTCTATCTTTACAACAAAACAAACCGAACCATTTGTTACTGTTATTGGAATAAATGAAACAATAGATAATTCGTTTGGTGAACTAGTCCCTGATGATACTTATGGTAATAATGAATTCAATTTCTCCGATATAACTGAATATCAATGTATTATTGGCAGTAGACTTGCTGAATCGCTAATTGATTTTGATGTTAGACAAGATGGTAGAGAAGAAAAAATGTATCTACCCACAAGAGCAAAACCAATTGAAATGTCATATATTGATGCTCAAGGAAATGTAAGATTACTTGAATCAGTTAATGTTCAAGGCATAGCTAAAACAGAAGGAAAGGGAGTCCTAAATACTGGTCTAACAATTTTCCTTAAGCTTGAGTATTTACAAAGGTACTTTAATACTACAAATACAGGCATCAATAATATTATAGTGAGTACAACTCTTGGTAATGACAATGCAGTAAATGTAAAGAAATTATGTGAAGAAAGGCTACAGTTCTATTTAGGTGAAGAAGATGGAGGACGCTTCCAAGTATATGCTCAAAAATACGAAGCTTTTGAAGATGTTGCAGATTCAATAGGTGATTTTAGAGTTGTATTGTATGTTTTTGGATCATTAATTATAATTTCAGGTATTATGTTGATTCTAAATATTACCTTAATGAATATTGATGAAAGGCAACGATCAATTGGAATCATGCGAGCAATTGGGATGACAAAGACTCAACTCTTGGTTTCACTATTAACAGAAAGTTTTGTTTTAGGTGGTTTAGGATCCTTACTTGGATTATTAGGTGGAGTGGTAAATGGGTTAGGTATAATTGCTTTGTTAGAGAATTTTCTTGATATTGGAAATATTCTTACAGATATACCCTTAATTGTCAAACCAGTTGGACTCGTTGTTTCGTTTGTCATTGGTCTATTAATTTCATTACTTGCAGCAATATATCCGGCATTAAGAGCAGCTAGACTTGACATAGTGCAAACAATAAATGAAATAGAGACTCCGCAGCTCAGAAGAAGAAGCGGAAATTGGTCAATCCTTGTAGGGGTAAATATGATAGTTGGGGCAATAGCAGCTTTTGCTATTTCATTAGTAATTACTTCTGATTGGCGCTGGATGATGTTTGTAATAAGTATCCTTGTGTTCCTTTTTGGGTTAGGATTTACCTTTGCCAGAATTATAGGAACTAGGATTTCGTTTAACGCGTTCGCTATATCATGGATGATAACAGGATTACTTTGTGTTTTGTTACTTAATCCCTACTTAAACACCATTGAAGTTGGTCAAGAGTGGGGCATGTATACTTTCCTTGCTTCAATGTTAGCACTTGTTTTTGGGACGATAATTTTCATAGCTTTAAATCTAGAGTGGATTTCAAATCAATTCAATAATGTCTTTCAAAAATTTAGAAGAATGCGATCAATGGGGATTATTTCTATGAGGTATGTCGGTAAGAAGAAGACGAGATCAGCACTCACATTCGCAATTTTTGGTGTTATATTGACAATGAACGTTTTTCTATCAGTCTTCACTGGAAGCTTCACTTTAGGTTTTGATGATTTCGCTGCAAAAGAAGAAGGAGGAGTTGATATAATTGCATATTCACCTTTTGGTAGTGTTTCATTTGAAGAGGATCCTATTGATATTATAAAAAATGCAGATCCTAATGTACAACAAGTTGTGGGAATGAAATTCAAATTTTCATTAGCTGGTGCATATACTTACCTTAATTTTATTGCTACAAATGAAACGCACGAAACAGTTGAAGAAATTCCTGTGCCAACAGACATGTGGGGAATAAATGAGGATTTTCTAGATATGACTGAGTATAAGTTTACAGAGGTTTGGGAAGATTTGGATGAAGATCCATGGGGTGCAGCAAAAAATGGAGTCAATAGATTTATTATATTGCCAAATTTGTTAAAGCAAGTTGGTTTTGATGAAGGTGGAAAAGTTTACTGGTTAGCTTTAGAATTAGGAGATACGGTTACAATTCCAGAATATGACCCTGTTAACGAAACTACTGTTTTGGGAAATTATACATTAATTGCTTTTATAGAAACTACTTCATATTCAATGTTATTTTCAAGTTTTCTCTTCACTGGTGAGGATTCTCCGATTTTTGGTGATGTACGCAATAATTCTGCTTATTTAATTCAAACAGATTCAAGTTTAACTACAGAAGAAAATGTTGAAGTAAGTCGAAATATTGAAGCAGAATTATTTGGTTTCGATACACTTTGTTTAAGAGACAGAATGGAGAGTTTGATGGAATTCATAATTCAATCAGTGAGTTTTATGCAAGCTTTTGTATCTCTGGGTCTTGTTGTTGGAGTATTGGGTTTAATAGTTGTATCCTTACGGGGGATCACAGAACGAACTCGTGAAATCGGTATGATGCGTGCTTTAGGATTCCATAGAGCTGAAGTTATAACTACTGTTGTAGTGGAAATATTTATGGTAGCATTTGTTGGATTGATTATAGGTTTAGTCAATGGATTTATTTTGGGTTATGGTATGTATACTCAATACTTAATTGAATATGATTTTAAATTTATTATACCCTGGGCTATGCTAGGAATTTTCACTGCGATTACTATTGTTTTGTCAATTGTTGCAGCAGTTATTCCTGCAAGAAGAGCTTCAAAAATACCACCTAGTGACGCTTTGCGATACACGGGTTAAAGCTTCTAAGCATTCCATTCTTTTAGAATTGAGCTTGAGACTATTACATCTAAGCAAGGTAAGCTCGCCAATTGATCAACTATTGGTTGATACCCTCGTCCTATTGTTCGAGAACGTAAGATAATCATTAAGTCATATTTTCCAGTAATTGCAGATACCTTTTCCACACCAGATATACTCTTAATTTTAGCTATATCACAAACTTCACCAGCTCGGATTTTTGCTAAAATCATTATCTTTACTTCACTTAATGATAACCCAACAATTCCACTGAACACCAGTATTGCGCCAATTCCCCTAAGCATCCAAATTAGCCAAGTAAACTCTCCTGTGACAGCAGGGAAATATGCAGGCCAGATTAAACTGCATATAATTGTTATAGGAATACCTACAATAACAGAAACAGATGATAAGGAATTAACAATTGACATTTTCCCCATGGATAATGCTCTTACATAAAAAATTCTGGAAATAAAAACCAGAAGCATCGATAAAGCAATTGGAAATAAGGCTTTCTGAAATGTTTGTTTGAATAGAAACCAACCAGCTTCATCCATGAATGGTAGAGAGAAAATTATCGTAAATGCAGCCATAAATAGTAAAGTCCAGAGTCTAACATTCGTGGAGTCAAGGGTTCTTCCTTTTTGATCTTTAGTGCTTATCGCTTTCTTTTGGAAAATTACATAGATCGCTGCACTGACATTTAAAACTAGAAATACTAGTATTAAATTAAGCCAATTCAATGAATCAGTATTTGTAAAATCAATAGCTGCTAATATTACCCCTAAAACAATCATAATAATTGATTGAATTTCTACTGCTGCTGGTGCTGATTTCTCAATAACCAAATCGCCAATTAATAGATAAACAACAACAAATTGAGATACAGGAAGAAAGACAGAGATGTCCATTCTTTTTATGAGGATAAAATAAACAATAGTGTTTACTCCTGAAAATAATCCAGACAAAATTAACCAGAGAAACATCTTTTTTGATGGAATACGTATACCATTAAATTGTGGATCAACCCACTGCCCGAGAAATGAATACCTTCGCTTTGTTTTCTTAGTTTCTGACTTCGTTAAAGATAGCTGAGCATTATCACCATCTTGACTATCTATTCGTTTTTTCCTAATTTTTTCTAAATATTGCTCAAATGGTTTTTTGCTAATGGGAATCCATAAAACCAGTACAAATAAAATACTTACAATAATACCAATAATCATTGATTGAATAGCAAAAGCATATTCATTAGATATTATAGCTTCACTTGTGTAATTATCTATTGCTATCCATATTGCGCCTACAATACCAGAGAGAACTGCAAGTATAATGAAAGTATATTTTCTACTTATTTTGCCTATTGGTCTTGTAGTTCGATCTCCCATCTGATTGTTACTCTCCAGATTATTATGTATCAGAATTCCTTTTGAATAATAGATGTGGTTGTTTCTAAAATGCCTTCAATCAGATGAATTTCTTGAGTGCGATTATACATTTCGTCCATTGTATCAGTTTCCACACGAACTATTATATCATACTCACCTGTGATTACTGCCACAGAAGTTACGTTAGGAATCTGTTTCAATTTAGCTAAAACTTCTTTTGTTTTTCCAAGTTCAACTGACACGAGGATGTAAGCCTTATTTTTATCTGAGTTTTCATCTGTCAATTTGACATCCCTCATTTTGCTTTTCTCAACACACTAACTTTATGAATACTTCGATTACGTCTAAATCTGGTAACCTTTGATTTTCCAATTTTGTAGTTGAAATAAAATTTCCATTGATACTCTACTAACCCTTGTTGAGCATTATACGCGTTTTTAGAGTTCGAGAAATACTTATTATTAAAGAGGATATTCTCATTGTGATTATTTGGAAGGGTGTGTCGACTCCAAATTGGCATTAGAAACAGTTGAAGAATTAATAGTATTCATTGATTTAGATAACTTCAAGGAAATATCAGAAAAGCAAGGTTGGGCTACATATAAACCAAATGAAGTAACTGGTGCATTAACGCATTTAGTTTCTAACTTTGTTCGCAAGCACTTAGGTGAAGTTATTTATGGCTTAGATGAAAAAAGAGGTACAGAGGAATGTATGCTAAGGTTGACAGGTGCGTTATCACATAATGTAATAGTCAGTGATTTGGAATTTATTCTAAGTAAAATTCAAGACGTTGGATTAGAATGTGGTTGTGACGTTTCTGCTAGCATTGGAGTGGCACGAGGACCATATACTCCTATCAGACCTACAGGACCTTATCAATGGTCAAAAAGATTATTTAAAGGACAAGCACAAAGACTTGCTCATAAAGCGCTAAAACGAGCTAAAAGACAGGGTGGAAATAAAATAATTTTCTTATAATTTTGAAGATAACTAAGGTCTGTATAATTATGGATCAATCAGTTGTTAAGAGAAGATCAAATCGAAAATTAGAAAATGAATTTCTTGTTGATATGCATATACATACCAATTATTCTTTTGATAGTAATTTAACAGTTGAAGAAACACTAACAGATCTTGTTGACGTTGTTGATGCAATCGTAATAACTGATCATAATATTATCCCTGATTTACAAAGTGTAACTTTGCAAAGCTATGAAGAGAAATTCCAAATTAGAGTATTTACTTCTTCTGTTGAAATCTCAACTAGACAAGGGGATATTTTAGCTTATGGTATTTCTGCAGTTCCTTCCACTAATCTTACTCCTGAAGAAATCATAGAAATTATTCATAAAGATGGTGGAATAGCTATTGCTGCACATCCATTTACAATGCTGGGCTTAGGAGAAGAAATCTACAACTTGAATCTAGATGCAATCGAAGTAAATGGTTCTAGATCAAAACGAGCTAATGACCAAGCTAAAGAAGCAGCAGAATCTATGGGATTACCTTGTATAGGTGGCAGTGATTCCCATACTATACATGCAATTGGAAGTTGTGCAACTAAATTCCAAATACAAATCAAAACTTTAGATGAAATTATCGAACAAATAAAGAAGAAAAACTGTTCGCCAATATTCCTACGTTGAATTGTGCTTTAGTTGTCATTCTTTTATTATCATCTTATCAATCATTTCATCTGTAAATTTACTTCTTCTTTCTTGATGATCCGATACAAATTGTTTGACTTTCTCTGCTAGAATTTTTTTACAATGACCACATAGTAATTTTCCAGCAAGACAGTTTGAACGCATTTCATTGACTTTATTATCATCTGGTTCAAATAGGTAATATTCATACCAATAAATATTGCACTTATCTGGTTCTCCACCTAATTCTCTTTGCTCTTCAACAGTAGCTCTTCCTCCAGTATATGAACGCATAACTTTCTTCTTTGCATTATTTGGAGTATCAGTTGTAAATATACAAGAATCAGGTTCAGAAGCTGACATTTTACCTCCTTCAGCAAGTCCAGGAAAGAATTTACAATGTATAGCAGCTGGTTTGTAATAACCTAATTTTGGGGCAACATCTCTAGTGATTCGCCAGTAGGGATCTTGATCAATCGCTGCTGGAATAAGTATAGGAACATTAGATCCTTTTAATTCCGAAGGGAGAAAGCAAGGCATAGCTTGAATTGAAGGATAAAAAATCATACCAATATTCGATTCATTTGCAAATCCAAATACCGCTTTAGCTGTTGAAAAGGTAACTCGATTAGCTACTTCGACAGCAATTTTGTACATTGTTGATGTTAATTGTGAATCGAAAATAAAGTGAGTTTTCTTTGGATCAAAACCCACAGCCAAAACATCTTTAGCATTTTCATATGCGAAATCCCTTGTTTCTTGAAATGATAGTTTCTGACTAAACAGGAATTTTTCGTCATCTGTCATTTGGAAATACAATTCTACATCAAAAATATCTTGCAACCATTTTGTGAATATCCAAGGAACTAAATGACCTAAATGAGTATGTCCTGAGGGTCCTCTTCCAGTATAAAGTGCAAATTTAACTCCTTTCTCAAGCATTTTTAGAATCCAATCAAAATCACGATGACTAAAAAATAAACCTCGTCTAAGTAAGAGATGTAGATTACCATCACTATATTTGTCTAATACGCTTATTTCTTTCTCTGAAAGTAGTGTAGTACCAAATTTTTTTACTAGTTTTTTATAATCAATTGTTCCACTAACTTCCCAAGGAGTTACGACCATTTCATTTGATTTACGGTCTTTTTTTTCTTTGGACATATAATAACCTTCAAACAATGAATAGATAACTAGGTTAAATATCATTCAAAGATTTATCTGATTTTAAAAAGTCTTTTATCTTCTGGAAAACTTCGATTTTTGAAAGAAAGAAAAGCGAAAAAGAACTGAATTAGAAAGAACATGAAGAATCTTCTTCTGCTTCTTACTCTTCTATTGATTCAATTTCAATTGATTCTATTTCTAGAGTTTCTGGTTCACTATTACTGGATTCTGCAGACATATCTGAAATTTCTTCAATTTCTCCTAAAACGATAGTTACTTCATCGGTTTCAGATGATGCTTTCATTTCAGGATCACCATCTTCTCCGAACCATTCACCTCTTAGATTATATTGTTGTTCGAACTTTAGTCGTTCCTTAGTTTCGTGAACCCTATCCATACCATCGTACCATTCTTCCATTCTACGTGATCGTGCGATTTTCTCTGCTCTTCGTTTCTTAATTTCAGTTGGCGAGAATTTCCACCTCAACCAAGCACCAAATGTCATTTTATTTGGTTCAAGGACATATTTTCGAACAAAGTATTGCATTCCCAAAATTTGGAAGAATACAATCAGGATACCTAAACCTATCAAGATATACAAACTTGCAGACTCACTCCCACCACCTCGTGTAATAACCAGAAACATTGCTACTGGAATCACTCCGATAGCAAAAATCAAAATAGGTATTCCTATTAATATAAACAAACCTTCTATAAGATAGAACATAAAAACATATACTAAGTCGCCAAAGCCACTAGTGCCGCCTTTTTGCTTCTTTTCTGGTGGTACGTAAGTCAATTCAATCACTAATAGATTTTCTATATCAAACTTATTTCGGTTGTTTATAAGCTTGTGTTTAATTACAAAAATTTATAACAAATGGCAAAACAGCCTAAGAAAGTATTTTTTACCACCAAACTTCTTTCCAGCCCATAGTATAACTCACTGCGTTTGCTGCAAAGTGAACTACTGCTGCCAATGGTAGCATAATAATCCAATAAATCCATGGAAATAGAGGATTAACTCCTACTAAACCAAATAATAAACCAAAGAACATAAAACCAGTTTGATCGACAACCATTAGCGATCCACCAGATGGAATGTTTCTTCTTCTTTTGATAAACGAACCTACAACATCACCAGTTACGGCACCCATACCTTGGAAGAAACCATTTGCCAGAGTTAATGTGAATCCCGGATCTACAATGTTGTTAAACCACCACATAGTCAATATACCCATTAAAAAACCGCCCGCACAACCAGCAATGAATCCTCTTATTGTTTTATTATTACCTAGAATTCGCGTCCCATCAAACCAATTTCTGCGGAAATCCATTGGTAAACCCCCGCCAAAAAGCATAGGTGTGACATTTGCAAACATCGCTGGTAAAACGAAAAACATGGCATTTAATACTTCTGATTCCACCAAAGATTCAAACCAAGTCGGGAGCATCTCTATCCACTTTTCAGTTTATTTTTAGTAAAACAACATTTCCTGATTTTTCTAATTGAACGAGAATTATATCCTATTAAAATCTTCTCATAGTAAATTCTTTACAGACAAATTGAAGGAGTTAAAATAGACTAAAGCTAATTATATTAAGAATAATTCAATTATCTGAGAGCTATGGAGATTTGTTTCACTATTGAATATCTTTTGTAAAAACCGAGTGAATTTGAAATTCATTAAATCTGAGTTATTACTGGATCCTAAAATTGTTGATCCTACAGCTAATTGCATATTTATTTCTCACGGTCACACAGACCATCTGCCAAATAGCA
>JAUVZH010000269.1 GCA_030602675.1 Candidatus Heimdallarchaeota archaeon
AAAGGAAAATCAGGTTCTACAAGACCACCTCATGCAACTATTCCTGAGTGGATCAACCAAACACCTGAGGAAATTGAACAGAAAATTGTTGACCTTGCAAAACAAGGTTTGACTTCTGCTATGATTGGTACAACATTGAGAGATACTTATAGTATACCATCTTCTAGACTAGTCATCAGAAAACAAATAACTGAAGTTATGCAAAGAGAAGGAGTTTATCCTGATTATCCAGAAGATTTTAGGAATTTAGTACGAAGAGCAATGGCTTTAAGGCGTCATTTAGATAGTCATCCTAAGGATTTACATTCTAGATATGGTCTTCAAAAAATTGAAGCAAAGATAAGACGTCTTCAGAGATATTATCAAAAGAAAGGCATAATTCCAAAATCATTCAAGTATAATCCTGCAACAGCAGCAACAATTATCAGATAATTCATTTTCTTATTTGATATATGTAAATTTGCTTGCAGATTTACCCTCTTTTTTCTTTTTCTTTTATACAAATTATTAGCTAGTTTTTAAGTAAAAATACACAAAATGTAATTAAATAACACATCTCTAACTCTTGTGTGGTGTAAACTTTTGTCTACCTCTAAGAATCCAAAAGGAAATTTCAAGGGAATCATATCAAAAATCGATGAAACTATTGATATGGTAAAAGATTCTAAAGACACAATACTTTGTGTTAGTCACCTTGATGCTGATGGTTTAACTTCTGCAGGAATTATTGGCAAAGCACTTCATCGAGCAGAAATCTCTTATCACATTCGCTGTGTTAGACAATTGGAACTACCTATAATCAGTGAATTATCAATGATGAAGGAAGTTAAAACAATAATATTTACTGATCTTGGGGGTGGACAACTTGAGGGTATTAACAAGTATCTTAGTGATAGGAATATCGCAATTTTAGATCACCATCCATCACTTACACCACCGAAATCTGAGTCCATTATTCAAGTCAATCCATTTGAATTCAATTATGATGGAGCCAATCAAGTATCCGGTGCTGGATTAAGTTACTTCTTTGCTAATCAGCTGGATCCAAAAAATGTTGATTCTGCAAGCATAGCTATTGTAGGTGCACTCGCTGATAGACAAGATAAAGGTGAGAAAAATTCTCTGACTGATCTCAACAAAATAATTGTTGATGATGGAGTTAAAGCCGGATTTCTAGAAGAAAAACTCGATATTAGGTTATTTGGTCGTGAAACAAGACCAATTTATAAAGCATTGGAATATACAACTGATCCATTTCTCCCGGGTTTAACTGGAGATGGAGATATGTGTATCAGGTTTATGAGAGATACAGGAATACCCCAACAAAAAGGCAATGATTGGAGAACCATTCAGGACTTATCCCAAGATGAACGGATAATGTTAGTTGAAAGATTGATTACATATGGATTATCAATGGGAATGACTGCTGAAGAATCTCAAAGCATTCTTGGTATGGTTTATACATTGACAAAAGAAACTCCAGGGACTTTACTAAGAGATGCACGTGAATTTGGTTCATTGCTAAACTCATGTGGACGACTTAATGCTACAGGTATAGCTATTGGTATTTGTATGGGAGAGCGTAAGTTTCTCCTGAAAGAAGCAGAAGATATAATGAGAGACTATCGTAGAAAAATCTCCAAATTTATTGAAATCTTCAATCAAGATAGTGAACATCTCAAGGAATATTCTAATGTAATTGTTTTTGATGGTAGAGATCTTATTGATGACACTATGATTGGCACTATTACTTCAATAGCTATTTCAACTAGGAAATTCATTGAAAAGAATAAACCCTTAGTTGGTATGGCTAATTCTGAAGATGGTACGATTAAAATTAGTAGTCGAGGTACTGGAGCTTTAGTATCACAAGGCTTGGATCTTGGTTTAGCATTAAGAGAAGCAGTCTCATCAATTGGTTCTGAAGCTGAAGGTGGAGGTCACAATATTGCTGCAGGAGCAAGGATTCCTAAAGGAACAGAGAAATTGCTAATTGAAAGTTTAAATGCTACATTAGAAAAACAATTACATGTTAAAGATGCCAAGGAACCAAAAAAGGAACCTGCAACGAAACCTAAACCTGCTAAAAGTACATCAGCTAAAAATAAATCAACATCTAAAGCTACAAAAAGTAAAACAAAACCAAAAACGAAATAATCAAGTGAGGAATATTCATTGCCATCCAAAAAGAGGGGTCAAATACACTCTGAAATAACAGTACAACTGGTTTTTGAAAATGATGTTGTTGCACAAGCAATAACTAAATCTACTGAACCTGAGAATCAAGAGACACCAGCAGGTGTTACAGCACAATCCAAGCTTGATGGCAGTAATTTGCAAATAACTATTACATCAGAAAACTCGTTAAATTACTTGCTTTCAACACTGGAAGATTATTTCGAAAAAATAGACTTATCATATAAAACAATAACAAGTATAAAGGAATGAATACTAGAATAACAGCTTTCTTTATTCTCAACTGTAAGCAAAATATTTTAATAGTGACTCTTTTGTCTCGGATATATCTGAAAAGATATTGCAAAAGTAAGCATATGAATGTAATTGTTGTTAACAACATTACGGAGATTAAAAAATGAGTAGTAGATCAAGTAGAGGAAAAAAAAGAAAAGAAAGAGAAAGCAGAAGAGTTGTTGATAAATTTACTTTGAAAACTTGGTATAAAGTTATCACTCCAGAAATGTTTGGTGGAGAGGAAATAGCAGAAACTCCTTCTGCAGATCCTGAGTATGTAATTGGTAGAACATTAAGTACTACCCTAATGGAACTTACTGGTGATTATAAGAAAATGCATGTAAAAATCACCTTTAAAGTTAGTAAAGTAAAAGGTGACAATGCTTATTCAGAATTTCATGGACATGAATTTACAAGAGATTATATAAGATCAATGATTAGAAGAAGAAGAACTCGAATTGATGGTATCTTCAACGTTATAACAAAAGACGGTGCAAAGCTTCGTACAAGTATTATTGCTCTTACTCCATTTAGATGTAAAACAAGTCATGAAAAAGCAATAAGAAAGATCATGAATGAAGCTATAACAAAAAGAGCAGCTAAAACACCATACGAACTATTTGTAAAAGATCTTGTAGCTGGGAAAATGGCTACTGACATTTACAAGAAAGCACGAAAAATTCATCCAATTCAAAATGTAGATGTTTGGAAATCAAGAGTAATTAACTTACCAACAATTACATTACCTGTTGAAGCTCCACCAGCAGCACCAAAACCTGTAGCTGAAAGTGAACCTAAAGCTGAAGCAAAACCTGCAGTTGAAAGTAAACCTAAAGCTGAAGAGAAACCTGCTGAAGTAGCTAAATCCTAATTATCATAATTTTTATTTTTTCAGATCGAATGATCTGAAAACTCTCCTTTATTTTCATATTTTCTAATTCTAACATAGCTATGTTCTATAGATTTTAAACGGTAAATAATACATACAATCACAAAATAGTAGACTTAAGGGATGATACAATGTCAGAAAGAAATCACCAGTTAGAAAAACTTGTATCTATTTCAGAATGTATGAGAAGTTGGGAACCTCATCAGAAAAAAGGCTATGATCCAAATGAAACAAGGATGTCAGATATCCTTGAATGTTGGACTGGTGAATCTGGTCCTGCAGTTGGACTGGTAGGTATACCTTTTGATTCCGCTGTTCTAGGAAGAAAAGGAGCAAAAGGTGGTCCTAAGAAAATTAGGGATTCTGTTAGATACTTCAAAGCTTATGATTGGTCCAAGGATTTTTGGTTTGGAGATCGAAAAGTCTATGATTTTGGTGATATCATCTTGGAAGCTGACTCAGTAGTTGAATCTCATGAGATTATTAGTGAAGTTATTAACAAAATCGCTTCTCTAGGTTTTACTACAATAACCTTGGGTGGGGATCACTCTATAGGCTATCCCATAGTTAAAGGATTAAAAGAAGCCTATAATCCAAAGAAGATTGGATTAGTTAACATTGATGCACATTTAGATGTTAGAGAGGTTATTGACGGGAGAATAACTAGTGGTACACCTTTTCGTAGAATTTTAGAAAATGGACTAGTTGATGGTCGAAATTTCGTTGAGATTGGTATAAGGAATTTCGCAAATGCTAAAACTTATCGAAAATATGTCGAGGATAAAGGAGGAGAAATTTTCACAATGGATAATATTCGTGAAATTGGTTTAAATCAAGTCATAAAAAATACCATTGAAAAAATCACTAAAGGAACTGATTTAACGTATATTTCCATCGATATGGACAGCTTAGATCAAATTTATGCTCCTGGTGTAAGTGCACCTACTCCTGATGGTTTATCACCATATCAAATACTAAAAGTAATTCAAGAAATAACACAACAAACGAAAATCATTGGTATGGATATTGTAGAATTGAATCCACTTTATGATACAGCAGATACAACTGCAATAAATGCTGCAAACTTTCTAGTTCAATTTGTTTCATCATACTATCGGAAAAATCCTAAAAAGTAAACCTTCTAATATTTTAATCTTCTACAAAATGCTGTTATGTCTTAAACTCAACAAATAATTTTTCTTAAATGTGATTGATCATGATTCTCTTCTGCTACTTCTTTGTTTCTTGCTTCTTCTTATACTTCTATAATGCCATTTTATGTGTTGATTGAATTGTTTTTGC
>JAUVZH010000103.1 GCA_030602675.1 Candidatus Heimdallarchaeota archaeon
TAGATAGTCCAATTGAAGAATAATAAGGAGGTCTCTTATAAATGTCTGAAGATGAACCACCAAAAACACCTGAAGTAAAAATAGAAGAAACAGTTAGCCTAGCTGAACTTGAGCAAAAAATTTCTGAACTTGAATCTGCAAAAAATAAGAACAAAGATCTTGAAGGTGAAATTGCCACTCGAGAGGAAAAAATTGGAAAGCTTAATGATGAGTTAAATAATGTTAATGAGGAAATTAGAGCGCTCAAATCTGCTGAAGCTGAAAGCAAAGAAGCAGTTAAGAACTTAGAACATCGCTTATCTCAAAAAGAACTTGAGATAACTCGTTTAGAGGGTTCTGTTGAAGACCTAAGCATTGCTAAGAAAAAGATAGAAGATCTTCAAAAAGAATACAAGAAACTTGAGGAAGAAATGCGAGCATTTCAAAAAATCGCCGAAAATGAACCACGATTCATTATACTCAAAGATCTTCAAGAATTTGGTGAGATGCGCTTAAATCAAGTTTCTATGAAAGCTGGCGTTTCCCCTGCTCAAGCAAAGAAATGGCTTGAGGAATTGGAACGAGCTGGATTAGTGGAAATTCATGGTGAAGGTCGAGATAGTAATCCACTAGTTTCTGTGAAGAAATAACACTAAGGCATTAGTATCCAGTTTTTTCTAAAACTTGGATACCTCTTTGTTTCTTTTTTATTTGTTGAATTATGTATTTTCTTATTTTCTTTTACCTTTTAACGTTAAAAAAAACAGACAAAGCAATTATTAACTAGTGTATATATAATAATTCAATTAACGTACGTACTATAGAATCAGATCTGATAAACTAGTTGATATGTTGACTAGTCGTTAGGAGGTACTTGAACAGCTAATGTCAAAACTAATCATATCTAGGAGAAGAATGGTTGGTAATTTTGTTCTTATAGCAATTATTTTTGTAACTCAGGTTCTAGTTACCTCCATATATAACAGTCATTCAATCACTTATTCATTCGAAGAAGTTTCTGATGAGGAATTAATTACTAGAATAAAATCGGCTACCTCATCATTAACATCACTATTCAATAAGGAAGAAGGCATCTTCTTGTGGAATATTCAAAATCCATCTAATATATCACGTTATGGAGATTTTAGCGATCTTACTAATAATGAAGAGGGATTGGAAAATCTAGATGTAGAAATTTGGATGGAGAGTTTAGCTCAAGACATTTTATTACAATACTTTTTACTAAAACAAAATGTCAATATTGCGCTAGAGTTTGTTGGAGACCAACAAGAAGAATACCTCTTCAATCGTGAATGGATTTTTATGACTGAGCAAATAGTTAGCTGGCTATTCACTAATGTTGCTATTAATGACCAGCTTATTTCAATCTTGAATTTACTATCCGTTAATGGTGATGGATTTGGTGAATTCTGGAATTATCTTATCAGATCCAAATATCAAAATTATCTCAATGAAAAGATTTCTTTATTGACTGACACTTTGGTTTTAGGCTCAAAAATATTGAAAGCTGTTGATTTTATGCCCTATTTTTCACCATATGAAAAGCTAAGAATTTCTTTACTAACTGAAATTGTTAGCAATTGGTGGAATGCAATTAATCAATATGCTCTTTCAGATCCAAAATTTGCTGTCGCAGGATTAGGCAAATCAAAGATATATTCTATATCTACAAAATGGATTGGTTGGAAAGATTTTGGAAAAATGGCTACTAATGAGACCTTTATTGCTGCAGATTTATATGATGTAGATAGTGTAGATTTCCAAAATTGTCTTTATACTTCACCACAGCTTGCCAATTTATATATTTCATACATTATGAAAACCTCTACTGACACATCATATGCTTGGAATTATGAGGATTATCTATATGAACAAATTGTAGATCCATTACTGGTTAGCTATATTGAAACTATAACTACAAATTACGCTGAACACATAGAAATTGTTGAAGATGAAATCGTTTATGTGATTGAACCTGGATCAGAATTTTGTTACACACCTTTAGAACAAAAATTCTCAGGATATTCCTACTATTGGTCTAAATATTATGTTGACAGTCAAGATTCAGAAAATGATTATCATCACTATCGGTACAATTCACCAATGGGCATAACAAAATTAAGATCTTATCAGGGTGCAGGTGACATCAGGGGTTTAATAGATGTATATCATTTGCTATCAAATGCATTTGTTGATGATAATACTATTCAGAACGCAGAACATGCAGCGCATAATATAATTGAGGAAATTCTCAACTCACAAAGAGAGGATAGTAGTTTTGCATTTAGTCCTTATTTTGGAACTTCATTAGATCAAGATATTTTAGCTGAATCACTAATTAATGATGCAGAAATTATTATGTCTGACAATTTACCAGATGGATTAAATATCTTTACTGGAACAATGACTGTTTTGCGCTTTATAATTGAAGCCAGTAATTATTTAGTAAGATATGGGGTTGAGAATAATGAACGATTAACTCTCCTGAAAGAACGAGTAGACCAATCAATGGTTTTAATCGGTAATTTGCTTCTTAAAAAAATCGAAGATGCTACGATGGGTATTCCTAAACAAGCTATTGTAGGAACTAATTTGCTTCCTTCTTATGGCGGAGAAATCTTCATTGCTAAACCAATCAAAGTTACAATTAATTCACTAAGTGATAATTTCATTCATGAAGACGTGCCAAGTTGGATTTATTCTTATAATAGTTACACTGATATTGGTAAATCAAAGTTATATCAATGGGATTATTTGACACAACTTAAGGATATATGCCTAATAACAAATGAATTGAAGTACATTGAACCTCTGTTTAAATCATTAGATCTATTTACCTTAGATTATCAAGAAGATGAACAATACCAACTTACAGCCATTTGTGAATGTCAGGATGCTATTGCAAGAACATTCTTTACAGAGAGTTTTGCCGATCAAAATGTAGTGTTACAAGATACAACTGGAATATTTGGTAATTCCATTCCCTATGTTTATAGAAGCGAAGTTTCCCCAGTAACAAGTGCTTTTGCTACAGAAACTCCACAACGAATTGCTGTTCTAATACTAAGAATCTTGCCCTATTTACAATCAATGCTTGATGGTCCAATAAACCAAATAGTTATAGTTGGCTTCATTTCTGGATTTATCATTACTATCTCTGTAGTATATGCAAAACGTCCTAAGTATCAATAAAAGTCTATTTTTTCCTTAAATTTAGTATAAACATCCTATGACAGCAATAGTGCGAAAATTTATAAATAATATCAACCTTGTTAGTTTAGTATTATCTACTTATGCTAGGAGTAAAGTCAATTGCAATCATTTCAAAATGAAATAAATAATTTTCTAAAAAGCATAACTGAAGCTAAGAAGAAGTCCACAACTGATTTGCTTAGAATAGATGAAAATACTATTGCTATGGTGGGCTTACACTCCATTAAAATTCTTACTGAAGTTCAAAAGGAGATGGTTGAGCTAATAATTGATAATCCTAGAACAGGTGCCCAACTAGCGAAATTAACAAGCAAAACTCCACAATTTATTTCGAAAATTATGAAGACTTTGGTAAAATATGGAATAGCTGATCATATTGAAGCGCCTTTTGGCCCATCCAAATTTTATACCCTGAAAGCCAATCTAATAGGTGAAGACGAGATTGGTAAAGTGAAGGAAGAGGCTTTACCAAAGGAACTGCAAGGTGAAATTGATAGACGTGGAGTATTTGGTAATTTAATGTCATTATCATTCCGTGAAATTTTGGATATGATTAAAGAATTGAATGAGAAAGAAAAACAAAAAGTCCTCGACTTCATTATAGAATATTGCCAAGTCGAGGGGGCATAAATGAACTGAACAATAAACATTCTAATTCAGCCAAAACACCCGTTTCTACAAAAGTAGTAAAGGAATCACTTAAATCGATCATCTTGAGCGGTGAGAATGAACTAGACAAGTTTGTCTCTCACCGTATCCTATACATTTTTGGTTTTCTAACAGGATGGAATACTAGCGTTTTTTCTTTAGAATTAATACCTGTAGTCTATTTCTTTATTTGGGCAATTGTACTTTTTGGATTACGTGAAGTACAATTTGGTTTATTATTCTTAGTATCTGATTTTGTGATTGTTTTTTACTTTCTGCTATTACACACTGTAATTTCATCTTGGAGTAAGATTAAGCACTGGTTTATTAAAAAAGCAAAAAAGAGAAATGGAATAGCAAATATGACACTAGAAGATATCAAGTATCTTCTAATTTATACTCGTAAAATTTTTGGCGTAAAAGCAACGATACCTGCAAAAGTTGAAACCAAATTTGATCCAAAAATATTGCGGAAATCTCTGAATGCAAATAAGAAATGGCAATTTGCGTTGAATATTACAGTTATTGTAGAATTAATGATAATAACAGGTGGAGGGGTCTATGGATTCATTCAAAAGATAGACATTTTGGAATGGTTTGTAATTTGGTGGTATCTAATTTTTGTTTTTATAATTCCAATAATTATCTTGATAGTAGGTTTAGTAGTTTCAAAAGCAAAAATTAATTCATATATTAATATAATTTCTGAAGAGAATTTTGATGAAGTCTTAAGAGTTCTGAATGACTTTGAGGTTTTTGGTGGAAAGCCAGCTAAAAATCCTTAATTAATATTTCATCTAATTTTATTCATTCTTAATTCTCATTTTACGCCATTCTACTAGTTCTTCTATAGAACGCTGTGCTTTTTTCTGGGTCAATTCTATTAAAACTTTATTCACTCTTGCTCGATCCAAATTGTCATTAAAAGTATTTTTTCTTGGAGATTGGTAAAACTCATATAAAGGTAAAATCGCACGTTCATCACCAAAGTTACCTAGAGCTATAGCAGCGTTTCTTCTTGTTTCTTCATCTTTGTCTGTGTCAATTGCTCTTACTAATGCATTAGCACATTCCTCATCACCAATTCTACCGAGTGCTAATGCTGCTCTTCTTCGTACACTACCTTCTTTATCATTTTCAAGAACGTGAATTAAATCTACAACAATATCTAAATTGGGAGCAAATGCAAACTGATCAACAGCTTTCTCACGTATTTTTTTGTCCCTCTTTTTCAAATCTTCTCTTACTTTATCGATATTCATCTAACTCACCAATAATTTTGATTATATAGGATCACCATGTAATTTCTTCTGTTCTATTTGATGCATTAAACTCATAACAACTTGCAATATCTCTCGCGGATCATCAATAATATAATCTGCTGTAAATTCATCTCTAGTTGAAAAACCCCATGTAACACCAATTGTATAGAAATTATGTTTTTTACCTAAATCTAAATCGAATTGATTGTCACCTATGATAATACCATAAACAATTCCCTTATTTTGAACTAATAAATCAAAATTCTCTTTTTTATTTGAAGAATCAGCTATCACTTCATTAAATTGTATGGGAATACCAAATCTTTGAAAAATCTTAACTCGTTCTTCCGGATCGAGTAATTCAGTTTCATGAGTAACGATTGCTAATTTAGCATTAACGATTTTTTGTAAACGCATTAGTACTTCTGGAATTCCTGGAAATGCTCGCACTCCTTCCCAAAATTCTTCTTTACGAATTTCTTCTAATTTGTTTTTTCCACCAATAAGATACTTGAATGGATTAAATTTATACTTCCTCATTAAAGCTACTTTGCTCATTTTTGGATAATCTTTATATAAGCTTTTCACTTGGTCAGGTGGAAAATCTCTGCTAAGAAATTTGATGTAAGTTCTAGATAAAGCATCAACTGTATCAACTAAAGTTCCTGAATAATCAAAAAAAATCCAAGGCGTATCATCCATTTGAACTTCTGTTTCTTCTTGCTCTTCTAATTCTTCTTCAGCTTCTTCCAAAATGGCTTCAGTTTCATCAATTGTTTCGTGATTCTCTTCCAATTTTCATCACCTTAATGCTCTAAGAAATTCCTTTGGTTTAATCGATTTTAAATTACAAATAAACTTTCGCTTTATATGTAATATTTGTTTACAATTGAAATTGCTTTTTGTATATTTTTAAAGAAAAAACATTGTGAGTTATTTCGAGATATTACAAGAGTGTGAAAAATTATGACTATTAAAAAGAATCAAGATACTACAATTGAAAATTTTCTTGATAAAAACTATAAGAAGTATGGAATACCTAAAGTAGCATTAAAAGCTTTAAAGGACTTTGGGATTTTTGACGCTAGAGTGCTTAGTGTTCTAACTGAATCAGAGATTGCTGCTATACCTAATGTAAGTGAGAAAACTGCTGTTGCTTTAGTAAGAGCTGCGGATGATACTTTTAGAGGTCCTTTATTTCAAAAAGCTGCAGATCAATCACAACGTCTTCTTCAAAAAAGGAAATTTTTTACAACTGGTTCAACCAATCTGGATAAGCTATTAGGAGGAGGAATGCCAACAAGTGCAATTATTGAGATAAATGGTGAATATCGTACTGGTAAAACACAAACCTGTTTGACTTGTGCTGTTACTGCTCAATTGCCCGAAGAGCAAGGGGGTCTTGGACGACCTGTTATTTATATTGATACTGAGAATTCATTTCAAGCACAGCATATTCAAGAAATTGGCAATCGCTTCAAAATTAAACCAGATAAATTACTGAGCAATTTATTTGTTGTTCAAGCTGAGCAATTAAGATATCTAAATCAAGCAATAGATCGCTTACCCGGATACGTTCAAGCTTTAGATCCTGGTCTTATTGTCATAGATTCACTTATGGCTCCATTTAGAACTGAATTTCATCAGCTCAATTTGCTGGCTGTTCGTCAAAAGAAAATAGGTAGATTAATTGGTTTGTTAAAAAGAATAGCAATAGCTTTCAATACATCAGTTATCTTCACAAATCAAGTTATGGCTAATATTGGACCTTCAGGACAATTCATTCCAGTAATCGCAACTGGAGGACATGTTGTTGCGCATGCTTCTGATATCCGAATATTCATGAAGAAATTGAAAGGAAATCAAAGAAGAGCTAAAATAGATGATTGCGCTTGGTTGCCAACTGAGCAAACAGATTATTTCATTACTAAATGGGGAATAGCTGACGATGAGAATCTTCCTGAAAAAGACATTGAAGTAGACATACAGATAGAAGAAGAACTTGAAGTACTAGAAAATCCTTTGATGGATGGTCTGAATGAGGCTGCTGCGTTTCAAACTGAAATGATAAAATCAACAAAATCAAAGTCTAAAGCTAAAAAAGCAACTCCAGAGAAAGAAGCAAAGGAACCAATAGATGAAACTATTATTGAAAATCCTCTTCTTGATTTAGAGGAAAATTTGGTTGCTATTGAAGAAAATGAACAAAAAGCAGAAGCTAAAACAAAGCAAAAAACAAAACCAAAATCCACAGGAAAAAAATCAAAAGTTCCCGCTTAAAGTGGGAGCCTTTTGAATTGACTGATATTAAACCTGCTAACGTGCTTGAATATAAGGAGAAAACAAAACAATAGGCAAGCGATTCTCTATGACAAGCTACAATAGCAGAAACATTGCGCTAATTGCTTTTGGAGCATTCATTTGGTCCATTTATTTTGCAGTTCAAGGACAATTTCTGAATGATTACGTAGCAGACCTAGCCAGTTATTCTCCCCTAATTATTTCATTAATGATCAGCCTAGTTTCTTTAACAGGAGCAGTTGCCAGTGTCATTGCTGGAGCTGTAAGTGACAATTTAAACTCTGATTTCGGAAGAAGAAAAGTGTTTATTCTTTCTGGAGGTGTTACCTCTGCTTTAATTCTGTTTTTATTACCTTTAAATCAATCAATTGTTTTTATAGTTGGGCTTAATGTTGTAATGAGCATTTTAAATACAGCAGCTTTTGTTTGCAATAATTCATTTATTCCAGATATATCTAATAACCAAAAGCTTGGGAAAGCAAATGCATTTGCATCTTTGGGAACATCAATCGGAACAGTAGCTGGATTTGCTATAATGCTCCTTAACCTTTCCTCCAATGTCTTCTTCGTTACTGGAGCAATATGTTCTCTTGGATTTCTACTTGTTGGATTCCTATTCCAAGAACCAAAAACATTAATTCAACCAAAGAAATGGTATCTTGCTATAAGAGAAACTTTTCAGTTATCAAATTTA
>JAUVZH010000007.1 GCA_030602675.1 Candidatus Heimdallarchaeota archaeon
GTCGTGTTTGTTCTTTATTTCTAATTCTAAAAGATGATCAAGAACGATATGCCTTGAACAATCACTTAACCATTGAAAAATTTGTAACCAAGTTTCAAGGTTCAAATTGGAAAAAGGAACTAGATATGACTAAAGATTCAATGATTGTCCTTTATGAAAAATTAAACAATACTGTTAAAGTAAAAACAATTAGAACATTTAGTTATGGTAAATCAGGACTAATAGAATATGCTGATCCACAATTGGTGTTAGACGAAGGTATAATTGCAATCGTTAATGATAAAACGAATAAAATTAGTATGTTTCTACCTCATGAAAGGTTTTCATCAAGAGAAAGGATAATTGCAGTAGAAAAAATGGAAGAATTGAATAAACAAGAATATAGTTCAAGTTTGAAAATTATAAAATATAGAGATTACTTGAAATTCAAAAAAGTACTTGATAGACTATCAATTCAACTTGTAAAATAGCTATTCTAATCTACTTCTTAATTTCTCTGTTTCTTTTAAATCCATAGGTTTAGTAATTCTTCTTTGTAGAATTAATCCTGCTGTAAGTAGTATTATACCTCCAAGAGCAATATATGTATGAGGAATTTTAAGAACAGTTTCCCATTGAAGTTCAAAATCTGGCATAAAAACTAAAACAGTAGTAACTACAAGCATTGCTGCTCCTACTGCAGCCATACCAAAAGCAAAGTATAGTAGTAGTTTATTTCTCGCTGGAGCTCCATCAGCTGATTCTTCAGATTTAGTTTGTTTTTTTGACATTTCTACTCCTCAAAGTGGTCATCATTTACAGATAAAGTATGTTTTAATACTATTAATGGTTGTTTGTAATTTTCAAAATTACTGATATTATTTGGACTTAACAATCTATTAAAGCTTGACAATATTGTAAAATTTATTGCAAAAATACTTAAAGTAAATGACAAGAATCAATAGTAATTAAACGATGAAAACAACATACAGAAAATGGAAAGATCAATCTTGACAATCGATGAAAAATTGAAAACTAGCTCAAAAATTTCTACAATTGTATTAACTAAAGCATCAATTGATGAAAGTTTCAAAAGAAGAACACGTGAAAAGATCATTAGAGCAGAAGCTCGACCAATTAAAAAGAAATGGGATCGAATAACCCTCATAGTTGCTGTTAGCTTAATAATTCTTGTAGGTATTTTAATTATAATTCAGAATCAGATTGCGATCTTTCCAGAAGATTCCTACATGATTCCACTTATACTTTTAATTGCTTTATTGGTTGTTAGTATTGTATTCGCTATAGAGTACTTTATTGTTAGAAAAGAAGGTTCACAAAATCTTCTTACCAAATATTCTACTCTAGAGGACCTTGAGAAAGAATTATTGGAATATCAAAAAAGTAATACATTCATCTACAATATCGTTAAGAAAACCTTTGATCTTATTCATGACAACGATTCAAAATTTCTTTTAGCTACATTAACCTTGAAGAATTTGTTTGATTTACATAAATCTGATAATGAAACAATAAATGATAAAAAACTGTTTCGCTATCTTGTTCTAATAATTTCAAATAAGAAAGTTAGTTTTAACAAATTACTCGAAACAGATGAAGAAAGTGAAGTATATCTTAAGGTTATTAATGAATACTTGAAATTGTACAAAACCATCTTGAAAGATTTGAAAGATGAAAATAGACTTCCTGTATATTTTATGGAAAACGTAGAAAAAATGGATAATGCAATAATTGAATTTAGTACACAGTCTTCTTAAAATGCTACCGAAGGATAAGAATTATGGATTCTAAACACAATGAACAAGTTACAAAAGTTCTTCTACAAATTTTAGAGAAATTAACAGAAACCAAGCTTGATTGGGTTTTAGTTGGTTCTACAAATCTATTCATTCAAGGTGTCAAAGTATTAGCAAAGGATATTGATATAGTATCTACCCAGAAAGACGTTCTTAAAATTGAAGAGATCTTTAAGAGTTATTGCATAAAAAAAGTTGCTTACAGTGAATCAGCAAACTATCGTTCTTGGTTTGGTAGATTAGTTATTGATAACATACAAGTTGATTTAATGGCTGATTTAGAGTATAAAACACCCGATGGAAAGTGGTTGAAATCAACTTCACTAAAAAATAAAAAAATTATTACATATGATAAACATAAAATCCCCGTGAATCCTTTTGAGAATGAACTCAACTTTTACATGAAAATGAAACGTAAAAATGACATCTCAAAAATAAAGCTAATCAAAGATTTCGAGGAAAGAAAAAACAGCTAATTTTCCATCAATGCAATCTTTCTTAAAGTATTCTCTTTCTAAACTTTTTGTGAACTCATTTGAGGTTTATACTTAGTAGACATGGTCAAAGTGAGGATAATGTATTCAAGATAATTTCTGGTCATGGTGCTGCTCCTCTCACAGATCTAGGACGAGAGCAAGCAAAATCTTTAGGGCAAAAGCTCTTGGAAAGTAGGATTAAGTTCGATGCTGTTTATTCATCTGATTTGAAAAGAGCTGCAGAAACTGCAACTATAATTTGCAATGAACTTGGAATAAAAGAAATTAATTTTGACAAAAGATTAAGGGAAGGAGATGCAGGGGTATTCACAGGAAGATTATATGCTGATTTAACAGAAGAAGAGCAAGAATTTCTTGATTCATTAATGCGAGTAGATATGGATATAAAAATTCCAGATGGTGAAAGCAACTTAGATAATACTATTCGAATTAAAGAAATATTTTTTGAAATTGTGGAAAAGAATTCGGAAAATTCCACTATATTAATTGTTGGTCATGGAGGAACATTGTATCATTTATTAATAAAAGTCTTAGATCTACTACCATCAAAACTTGAAGAATGGTTTGGGCATTGTATGCAAAATATTCTGGAAAGAGATTCCCAAGATGATGCATGGAAAGTTACAATGTTTAATAACAAAAAACTGGAAATCTAGCAAGATGTTTTACATATAATTATGATTAAAGAATAGAGTTTTAAAATCTGTATCAAAATTTGTATAATCTTAAATTACAAGGAGAAAATAACTTGAGAATAATTTTAGTGAGACATGGACAAAGTACCGCAAATAAACAAAGAATTTTCCAAGGTCACAAAGATTATCCGTTAACTGAACAAGGAAAAAAGGAAGCTGAGGAATTAGCTCAACAGATGCTAAAAGATAATTTCTCATGCAGTGGATTTTACTCTTCTGATTTAACTCGAGCAAAAGGAACAACAGAAATATTAGCAGAGATTCTTGGATTAGAAGTAACAAAGTATGATGAACGATTACGAGAAATGAACTTAGGAAATCGTCAAGGGAAAAATATTGACGATTTAACAGTAGAAGAGAAGCAATTTGGAGAAAGAGTCTTTGAAGAGTATGATTTGAATTTTCCAGGTGGTGAGAGTGTAAACGATATGAAGAAACGTGTAAATGAATCACTAAAAGAAATAATTAATTCTCACAATGAAAAAGAAACAATACTTATTCTAGGACATGGTGGAACCTTATATCATATATTATATCATATTTTAGACATTTTCCCTGAAACAGATGAGTGGTTCAATAATTGTTCTTATAATGAAATATACAGGGAAAACAGTTCTGATAAATGGCAGCTTAAAATCTTTAATAATAGGAAATTGTAAGTACAGGTTAAGTTGATAAACATGAAAAAAATTGGGCTTATTGGCGGTTTAAGTGCAGAATCAACGATCGAATATTACAAAATCATTGTTAGAACCTATAATAAATTAATGGATGGCATTTCATTTCCTGAGTTGGTTATTGATAGTTTGGATTTGGGTAAAATTGGGAATTATATGTCAAACAATGAATGGGATAAGGTCTTAGATGAGTTAGAAAAATCTGCAATAAGACTTGTAAAAGCAGATGCTGAGGTTATAATTATCGCTACAAATACACCACATAAAGTATATGATAAATTAGTTGAACGAATTGATGTTCCAATTTTGAGTATAATGGAAGCAACTGCCAAAGCTATTGTTAAAATGAAATTGAGAAAAGTTGGTTTGCTTGGAACTAGATTTACTATGCAAAGTGATTTTTATCCAAAGGTTTTGAAAAAATTTGGAATTGATGTAATATCGCCAGAACCAGCGGATCAACAAGTAATAGATGATGTTATTTGGAAAGAATTAACCTACCATGTCTTAAAAGAGGAATCTAAACAGAAATATTTAGCTGTTATTGAGAATCTCAAAAATGCTGGAGTAGAAGGAGTAATTTTGGGTTGTACTGAAATTCCACTGTTAATCTCACAAGAAAACTGTGATATTCCTGTTTTTGATACAACATATATTCATTCAATTTTTGTTTTAGAATATGCAATGAAAGAGGATTCTTAATCTCAGAAAAACGATTTTTCAATTGCTGAATGATAAGTTTGTTTGTTAGATTTCATATGAAATCCAAGTTTCTAAGATTATTATATGATTTTTCTATAATTTGCAAATATTTAGTTAATGATTTTTTGTCATATAATCTGATATTTCTGCTTTCTATTAAAAGTCTATAATCCTCTAATTGTAAATCTATAATCTGTTCATCAAGCAGGTTAAATGTATCGTCTGTTTTTTCCAAGCCAGAATATAATTTGTTAACTAGTTGGTCTGCAACATTTGAGAATAGAATAAAATATTCACTAATTTCCTTTGTTTGACTTTCATTATTAATCAATAAATATTGAAGAATAATGAGATAATTAGCAAGATTGTCCCATAATTTCATTTTTTTAGGTAAAATAATTGGTAGTTGCTTTAGATAGCTGCCATTAAATCTTAGATAACCACCAGCTAGATGAGTGCTTCCATAAAAAGCAGTAAAATACCTTTGAATGAGTTTAGAATTAAGTACAATAAGTAGAATTTTTAGATTTGAAATATCATTGGGACAAAACATGTAAACACCTGTAAGATTAGAAAATAATCCTGAATCATAAGCGACAGTTAATTCTTTAGAAATTTCTTTTATACTTAGTTTGGGTTTTTTGAAAATTTGCCAGGCATTCTCATATGTTTCATTATAATTCAAAAATGTTGATTGCATTCTTTTTTTAGCAAGTGTAATCACTTTATTGGGATTGATTAGATATTTTGAGATATTAGCAGTACCAATAAAAGGCAAATCTTCACTTGCCATTTTTTTGTTAGTAATTTGCTTCAAATGTTTATTCCAGTCTATAAAACCTAGAATCCGGTAATGGAATTTACCTAAATCACCTAATCGAATAATATCTGGATTTTGATTTAATGAATAGATCAAATCAAAGTCCTCAGTAAGCGGAAAAATTTTCTGAGGAAAATTATTGAGGATTTCCTGTTTAATTTCTTTAGATTTTTTATGAATTGATTTAAGTTGATCTAATTTATCTAATCTTGGTGTAATTCTAGTTTTATTTTCTAAATTCTTTTGAGTATTCTTAGATTTTGAAACTTGCATAATAATAGGATAGGTTGCTGTTCGCTTAAAAACAGAAATATACGATACATCTATGAGATATTCAATTTTGGTTTTATCGAGGAGTATTTGACGAATTCTAAATCCAAAATCCGAGGAGATAAATTTGTTAGTAATAATATATGATAATATTCCCCCCTCTTTTAAGAGCTCTAATCCTCGTTCTATGAAAAGAATAGAAATATCATACAATTTGTATGCTGAATCATAAATAATTGAATACATTTTCTTTTCAATTTTATTTCTAAGCTTCTTCATTTCTATGTAAGGTGGATTACCAATAATAATGTCAAACCCTTTATTTTGTAGAATATTATCATAGTTTAAACTCCAGTGAAAAGGATTTGTATTTAAAAAATCATTCTCAGATATTTTCTCACTTTTCAGATGCTTATTTAGTCTGGTAAGAATTATTTCGTTTAACTTGGATTGATCTGCCTTTATTGAGTCATCATAATCCTCAAAGCTTGCTCCAATCAAACTGTTTCCAGAAAAGAGGTTTGTATTGAAATTATTTAGTGCTTGCTGGTTGGTTATCTGCTTTTCAGCAATTGACCAAAAAAACAATCGTAATTTTGCTATTGAGATTGATTCCTTAATTAGGTCAACACCGTAAAGGTTTTTGTTTATTATATCCTTTTTAATTTCAAATGGTTTAAATTTCAAGGAAAGTTTTCCCATAATCAATTCCTTTAATTCATATAATTGCAGACCTGCAGAAAGTAGAAAATCACCTGAACCACATGTGGGATCAAGAATTCTTACATTTTCTAACAAGTACAAAATTTTCTCCAAAGTCTTTTCATCTTTAATGTTAGTAAAATCACTAATTGTTTTGATTTCAATATCCAACTGACTTGAAAGATACGAAAAGAGTGCTGATTGATTAATGAATAATGTTATTTCAATCGGCGTATAATAAACACCTTTTCTTCTTCTATCTGTTAGTAACTTATCAATTTTCGAAAATTCTTCTGTATCCTTTTTCTCTGTAATCAAATTTAAAAGACTTAAATCATGCTCAAAGATTGTGCTAAAAACATCTATAACTTTTTCAGTATAGATTTTAGTAATTTTCCTTACAAATAAAACTATAGCTTTCCAATCTAGTTTGAAACTCAAGATTTCTTTCTCATCAGATTCAACCAAAGCTAGATCAAGATTAGAAGGGAAAATTATTTCCAGACAATTTTGTTCTATTTTGATAATTCTTTTTGTATTATTAATATCGAAAACCTTACATATTGTCCACAAATGTTGCTCAATCTTTTTACTTTGCAATAAAAGATTGAATAATTGATTTTGATCAATTTTCTGATTAGAGCTATCTCTCACCAAACCTTTCTCCGCTAAAACTGCAACTGTAAATAAACTTAGAGTTACTTGCTGTATTAATGAAATTAATAACTGACCAGAAGCACTTGATTGAGTGTCTGCAATAAGGTTATTTCTAATGGAATTATATTCATCATATATTTTATCAATATAATTCAAAGATTTAGAATTCTCCATTATTTATCAGACTCTATCAAATGAGTATATAATAATAGATAATAGAGAAATTATTTAGATAAAAAGTCTTGTTAAGTGAAAAACTAGAAAATGAAAAAATTGTAAGGAAAACGAGTATAATTCGTTTTACCTTGAAATACTTGTTAAAGCTTATTCCGCTCTGTGTGTGTGATGATCAAATAATTGATCATTCTTGAAACCAGCATATTTATCAATTAATTCTTGAGCATTAGCTTCTTCTTCGATTTGTTCATCAATAAACCATGTTAACATTGATCTTGGATGTAATTCTCCCAATTTCTCCATTAATTTCCATAGCTCTTCAATTTTTCCTGTAATGTGTTTTTCATGAGCTAATCCAGCTGTAATGATTTCTTTTATTGATTCCCAATCTGATTTTGGTTTCTTAAGTTCTTTTAGTTTGACAGTTCCGCCAGCTTCTAAAATATAATCAATGAATTTCTTAGCATGTTCATATTCTTCTTGTGCTTGAGCATAGTACCATTGTGCTAAATTGCCAAATGCTTTTTCTTGTAACCAAAATGACATACTTAGATATAGATATCCAGATTCCAATTCTTCCTTGATCTGTTCATTCAAGGCTTCATTCATTTTATCACTTATTAGTGCCATTTTATCAACATCCCATAATTAATACTTTTTATCTTTAGTTTTTGATATAATTGTTAGAAACTAAATTGTCTCAAACAATTTACTCATTTTCATAATACATTATAAACCTTAAAAGAATTATTTCTTATTTTCTTCAGAAAAACACTGTTTCTTTAATAGTATCTAAATTCAACATATAATGAACATTAATATTATAGATCTAAAACTTTGAATTTCTTTCTAAATACCCCATCGATGTTCCTTTGGAGTAGGATTGATGAGTTTCAGCATCTCATCGAGACCAGGTTCTACTCCTTGCATGAGCATGTATCCTTTGTTTAATTCTCGTTCTGTAATTTCGCCAGCAATATTTGTAGTCATTATTTTTTCTACTTCTTTTACATCTCTAGTATGACCCAATGTCCAAATCATCTTAGCATAAGCAGTACCTGGAATCATATTGGCACCTTCAAATATACCACGAGCCAACATATCTCTGCCAGTTTCATATACACGTAAATTGGTAAAGCCATACAATGGCTCAACTACTATGCAGATTGGAATTTCTTCTTCTTGTGCACGCTCAAGAGCGGGATACATATCAGTATTTACATGACCCAAGCCAGTACCAATGAAAATAAGACCATGATACTCATTATCAATTACAGAATGAAGCATATCAGGATCCATACCAGGATAGAAATAGAGTATAGCTACTTTTGGATCAATTTTTGTATCAACCCACATATCAGCTATATCCCCTCTTCGTTTAACATCATCTTTTAAGAAAGTTACTTTTTGATTAGCATCAATGACGCCAAGAGGAATGTCGCTTAGTGTTCTAAAAGCATCTCTTCGACTGGAATGCATCTTTCTTACTCGAGTTCCTCTGTGGATCAAATTGTAAGAATCACTCGTTCCACCATGCATACAAACAACTGTTTCTGCAAGATCAACATAACCAGCAATAGTACTTGCATTTATGATATTAAGAGGTCCATCACTTGAAGGACGATCACTGCTTCGTTGTGAACCAACAATAACTATGGGAGCAGCTTGATTCTGGAACATAAATGATAAAGCTGAACTAGTATAACTCATAGTATCTGTTCCATGACCAATAATAACACCATTAGCACCACTTTCGAATTCCTTCATAACTGCTTCTGCTGTTTTCGCCCAGAATTCTGGCTGGAAGTTTTCAGAAAGTAATGAGTAAATTTTCTTTGGTGTAAGGTTGCAAATATCGATTAATTCTGGAACAGCACTGAATAGTTCCTCAGGAGTAAAAGCAGGTAGAACTGCACCAGTTCTGTAGTCTAATCTTGAGGCTACTGTTCCACCAGTTCCTAATAAAGTAACATTGGGAAGACCTTTTTTGAATTTCACATCAACATCTGGTAGTTTATATTTCCCTTCTTTGTAACCATATTCTTCAATTGTTGTATCATCAGTTATCTTTATCCCTACGTTATAACCAGTATCAACTTTAAGTACAAGATATCCTTCAGATGTATGTTCACTTCTTGGAAGTATAACTCCTTCATAATTTGCATCTCCCTTTTTCACTCGAACTTGACTCCATACGCCAATATTTTCAGTCTCTAGTCTTTTACGAAGCTTTCCTTTGTATCCCATAGGGTCTCTTGTTTGTTTTTGTTTTTTGCCTGAATCTTTTTTATCGCTCACCATACACACCAGCCGTTAAATCACTTTATCTCCAATTTTGAAAGGACAATTTCGTAAATCTTTTTACCAGAAAAAGCCCCATTTATTCTTCCCATTATAATCCCAGTAATTTTCTCTGCTAATTCCTTTCTTTTAAATTCCTTAATTCTTGGGTGTTTTTGTATTTCTTTAACCGATTCTTCGTAAAATTGAATGATTTCTTTTTCAGTTATTTTTTTGATTTTCAAATCCGATAAGACCTGTTTCAATTTCTTTTTCGGATTCTTAATTATTAATCGCAAAATATTTGGAATCTGATTAAAATCATAGTTTCCTTTATAGGATCCATCTAGAATCTCTGTTAACCTTTCAATAGTTAGTGATTTTGTATCTAAACCTTCTCTAGTTAGTGAAAGCAAAATTTCTTCTAGTAGAGTATAACAACGATTAGGTTCGAATTTATGCTTTTCAATAAGTGTAACAATATCCTCTACTCTTTCATGACGAATAAGTCTTACACTTTGTTCATATGAAAAACCATATTTCTCTTCTAGTTCTTTTACATACTCCCAAGGTCTCTTACCTACTTTTTCTTTGAGATGTTTAACTTTCTCCATATCCATATCTATAGGAGGTGTATCTGTATCCGGATACAAACGATCTTTTCCATGGATAACTCTAAGAAATTCTGTATTGCAATCTGGAAGAAATCTTCTTGTTTCTTCGGGGACACCATCAAGAGCCATTTTTGTTCTTTCAATAACTTTCTTCATGGCATGAATAACCCACTTTTGTGGACCTATAGCTAAACAATAAGCATCATCTCTTTTCAAATTAAGTGATTTTCTAATCTTTTTATCTAAATCAGCTGATAGATTTTGGAAAAAGAAATTCTCTTGAAATTCCTCCTTATTTGCTCTCTTCTTCTCATGTAGTATTTTTCTAAATGCCTTTGGATTCATTTCATCTGAATGGAAAAGGTAGCATCGTGGAATTCCTGAAATTAATTCCGTTTTTTCTAAGATATCTTGACCAAAATCCTTTCCAGGTTGAATTTCCAAACCTAAAATCCCACCTAGTTTTGGTATACGTATGCCCATTAGAATGTAATTTTTGGGAATAATTTTTGGATTAAAATTATCTGTCAAATCAATGTAAGTATGTTCAAGTTCTCCTTCTGTTAAACCTCTTTCTTTTAACATTCCTGCAATTTTAATTAACATGTCTTGTCTAGCAACTTCTCTGCGAGTAAGTTCATCAAATGTATCAAGATCCTGTACACCTTTTATTTCTGCACGATTACCACCTTTAATACTTAGATTAACATCCTGACGAACAGAACCAATTCCACGTCGTCCTATTTCACTCAAACGCAATGTTAATCCTATGTATTCAGCTAATTGTCGCAAATCATGAGGATTATCACAATCTCTGTGATCTGTAATTACCTCTACTAATGGAATGCCTAAACGGTCTAAATTATAGTAAACTGTTCGACCAAAATTCTCAGTTTTAATTTTCCTAGCAGCATCTTCTTCAACAGTAAGATTAGATATTCGAATCTTTTTTCCGTTAACTGGAATCCAGCCATCTCGAGCAACAATCATAGTTCTTTGAAAACCCGTTGTAATTGATCCATCTAAATATTGTTTTCTCGAGACAACTACTTCATCTACTAATGCTGAGAAATTAAGCCAATGAGCTAATTCATATCCCATATACATTGCTTCGTTATCTGGCCAAAATGGTGGTTGTTCATCTTGTTCATAACAACAAACTGATTTTTCAAAAGCATGATAGATAACTCGATAACCTTTTTCAAATTCAATAAGCATGCCTGCATCAAAATCACCCATTTCGCCCAGCACCGGACGAAAATATCTTTCAAAAAGATAATCAGGTTGACCATCACAGAGGATAGGTTCACAATTACAAAATAGCTTTCTTTTAGTATCAATTTGATGGTGGACTTCCAAACCAGCACGAAATCCCATTTTCTTGAAATTTATTTTATCGAGTTCTAGCATAAATTCTCACAGCTTGAATTATTAACTATCTTAAAGATAATTGAACCTACTTCATCTAATAGAGGAATAATTCTACTCAGAAATCATTGATAAAATAATTGGTTAAAAATCTTTATTTCATGTGACAAAATAAATTCCATGATTTTCTAACAACAAAATCCTTTTTTTATATGAAAATAGTTATCTAAATGTCATTAGAGGATAACTGTTGATCAAGTAATCTTGATTCTAGCAGAAATAAGGTTGGTACATTTGTTTTCCAGCAGATTGAAAAGACTAGACAAACGCAAAATTCCAATTGAAGATGAACCTGAGGTTGAACTGGATTTAACACCAGTACTTATTATTCATGGAGCATCAAGTACAAAAATTGGAATTTGTGGAGAGAAGTATCCTCGTTTTGTCTTCCCAGAACAAAGTGTTGATTTAAGAACCAGGATAAAACGTTTTCCACTTGATGGGAGCAATCCAACAAATGAAGAATTGTTAAAAGCTTATTGGCAAGCAAGTGTAAAAAAATTAAAAATAAATCCTGCTCATAACCCAATCCTGCTAAGCTTGCCTACAGCAGAATTAACTGAATGCCCATTTAGAGATTTAGTTCAAAACTATTTCTATGATGAATTTCTAGCTGAGAAGCTAGCTGTTGTTTCAGATCCATTTCTATCATTAGTAGCATTTGTACCACAGATAAGGAAATTGACTGCGTTAATTGTTGACATAGGGTTTTCACAAATACGAATTGTACCAATATACCAAGCAGCAATACTATGGGAACATGTTGCTCAGATTTCGTTTGGTGGTTTTGAGTTAACATTACAACTTGGAACTTGGTTACAAAAACAAGGTTATGAGGGTCCTATTGATGCTATGTTTGTTAGAGATATAAAAGAAAATTATTGCTATGTTAGAAATCATAATCAAAAAATAGTTGATGGTGAAGATAAGACAATAAGCTATTCTATCGGAAAAGATGTCTTCAAACTTGGATCTGAAAGATGGAAATTACCAGAACTTTTCTTCTTCGAGAAATTTTTCTCAGAAAAAGTTGAATCATGCCCTAGAAGTGATTTTGAAGGAAACAAATACAATATGAATGAGGTAACACTATCTCAGGCAATTGTGTATGTTATCAAGAGTC
The DNA here is from genome assembly GCA_030602675.1 of Candidatus Heimdallarchaeota archaeon. Lineage (GTDB taxonomy): Archaea > Asgardarchaeota > Heimdallarchaeia > JABLTI01 > JABLTI01 > JABLTI01. The sequence goes on from JAUVZH010000007.1 coordinate 12,439, forward strand.
TAAATATTAGATTGTGGGATGAATTGTGTGGGAATATCTGCTTAACAGGCGGTGGAGCGAAATTTATTGGATTGAAGAAAAGGTTAGAAGATGAATTGAAGTCTTCAATGCCAAATCAAAAAGACTCCATTTGTATACACATCTCACAAAATTCTGATTTAATGTCTTTTGTTGGAGCATCAAAATTATGTTGCTTGGAATCTTTTCAAAATTATTGGTGTTCTAGGGAAGACTTTGAGATTGGCGAATATGATTTATTTCTCTAAAAATCATAGGCGTTTTTGCTAAAACCTAGAGTATACATTTTAACTAATTAATATTTTAAATAATCATATCTAACTATAATCTGTGATGAAAATGAGTTTAGAAAAAGAAATTGTTAAGATAATTAAAGAAAGCAAAACCATTGCTGTTGTAGGTGCATCAAGAAATCCTGAAAAAGCAGCTCATGCAATTCCAAAATATTTGAAAGATCAAGGCTATAAAATCATACCAGTAAATCCTTCTGCAGATAAAATCTTGGGAGAGAAAGTTTATCATAGTCTGGCAGAGATTCCAATTCCAATCGATATTGTTGATGTATTCCGTCCCAGTGAAGAAACACCAAAAGTTGTTGAAAGTGCTGTTAAAATTAAACCAAAACTCATCTGGTTACAATTAGGTATTTCAAATGATGAAGCGAAAAAAATTGTAGAAGAACACAATATCAAATTTGTTATGAATAAATGCTTGAAAATTGAACACATGAAAATTACTGGTAAAATCTAAGAAAATTAGTTACTTTTCTCCTTTTTTTGTCACGAAATTTGCCCATTTCGAAATTGAATTATATATAGATTCAACTTTAAGAGTAGAACTCACTAAACTAGCTTTCATTATTAAAAAAGTAATTGTTTGACAAAAAAGTATGTTTGTCTTAGTTAATATTGAGAAACTGAAAATTGAATACCAGAAAAAAAGAGGAGAAAAAAGAATGACTAACAGGGGTATAAAAGAGATAGAAAATCCTGAAGAATTACTTGAGTTGGGGTTAGTTGCTGGTATTCAAAGTGGTAAGTTTGATAATGCGTTAGAGTTTTTTCAAAAAGCAATAGAACTACAACCTGAAAATTGTCGTGCTTGGTTTCTTTTAGGGTTGGCTCATGATTATCAAGATAATCGAACAGAAGGTATCGAATGCTATCGAAGAGCTCTTGAGATTAATCCTGATTATCCAGAAGCATTAGTGAATTTAGGTACTAATTATTCTAAACTAGATCGAGATGACATTGCAATTGCATGTTTCTTAGAAGCACTTGATATAAAACCTGATTACTATGAAGCAATGGTCAATTTAGGAATTAGTTATATCGAACAAGGAAACTATCATCAAGCAATAGATGTTTGTCAAAGAGCTTTAGTTATTAATTCAAATTATCACATTGCTTACAATACTTTAGGGAGAGCATATATGCAACTTGGGGATCAAGAAGAAGCAATAAAATTCTTCAAAAAAGCATTAGCTATTGATCCGGATTATTATGAACCATATAATTTCTTTGGTTTGATTTTAGTTGATCGTAAAAAATATGAGGAAGCGATTAAGCTTTTTGAAAGATCTATTGAATTAAATCCACGCTATCATCTTGCCTATAATAATCTAGGAGTTGTTTTCGCAATGATAGGTGATTTATCTGGCGCAATTGAATGCTTCAAAAAAGCAGTAGAAATTGAACCAGAGTATTTTGAAGCTCTACACAATCTAGCTTCTGCTTATGAAGAAGCTGAGGATTATGACAAATCAGCAGAATATGAAAAAAGAGCATATGGGTCCTAATCATTTTTTAATTTCTTGCTTAGCTTTTTCAACAACTAGTAGAATAAAGCCTTCTTTTCCCATAGTATAAGCAACACGATTATTAGGATATTTTTTAGCAAGTAATTTTTTTATTGTTTCATACTCCTGGAGAGTTTTAGGGTTGCTACGTAAATAGTCTCTGAAAAGTAACTGTCTAATCCAAAAATCGTTATTAACTTCAACCATATGAACATGGTATTTTCTTTTAGCTGTACCTTTTGGTGGTTTTCTAAAAAATCGTCTATTAGGAAGTGTTATCTCAACTTCTTGAACATATTCATAATTTAATTCTTCAAGTTTTGGTATACAATCTTTCGCATCATCTAAAGATTTCAAACCAACTAAGATATCAATTATTGGTTTTGCTGCTAAATTTTCAATTGCGGTGCTGCCTATATGTTCTATTGCTTCTATATATTTACCAATAGCATTTAGTACTATGTTTTTCTCTTTTTCAAAAAGATTAATCCATTCTGGATTATATTCACAAACAACTACTGGTTCTTCCAAATACAACAAAACCTTTGAAATTAGGGTGTTTAATTCAGTATTTTTCTTTTTCGAGCACCCAAAACTTTCTTTACTTACCTATGGTTATCTATGAGATTAATAAGTGATGTTTCAATTTCAAGGTGAAAGTGATGAAAGACAATATTGGAAAAGAATTCATGGAAAAAACGAAATACAAATACTTAGGAGAATCTGATCAAAAAAAGAAAAAAGAGAAACCTCTATTACAGCTTGATTATGATAAATCTAAACCACTAATAGATTTGCCAAAACCAGATAAAATCAAAGTTACTGAAGTTGACTTAAGAGAAGCGATTGAAAAAAGAGAAAGCGTTAGAAAATACCGTGATGATTCCTTAACTCTTGAAGAATTAGCATGGCTACTATGGAGCACGCAAGGAGTAAAGGAAGTTGGTGGTGTTTGGACCAAAAGAATAGTTCCCTCTGCTGGTGCAAGACATGCATTTGAAACTTATATTCTTGCAAATAGAGTAGAAGGATTAAAACCAGGTGTTTATCGCTATCTTGCTCTAGATCATAAGCTAATTGAACATAATTTGGATGAGGATATTGCCGATAGGATTGTTGAAGGCGCATATGGTCAAAGTATGGTTAAGCATTGTGCTGCAACTTTCATTTGGGTCGCAGTTCCTTATAGAATAACCTGGAGATATCAAGTACGTGCTTACAGATACCTACACTTAGATGTGGGTCATGTATGTCAAAATCTTTACTTAGCAGCTGAAAACGTTGATTCAGGTGTTTGTGCTATTGCTGCATATTTTGATGAAAAAATGAATGACATTTTAGGGTTAGATGGCGAAGAACAATTTGTTATTTATTTGGCTTCGCTTGGTAAGAAAATAAAGAAGTAAAAGAAAATTATCCTAGTGGATAATTTTCCTAATCTACTTTTTCTGAAATTCAAGATAATAGATTAGATCTTTTTCTGACTCTACTAATAAGTTTAAATCAGTTTTCTTTCCTAATTTCTTGTAGTATTCCTTATCTTGAGCTGGTCTTCTAACTCCATATCCTGTTTCTATTATTTTATTTTGAATTTTCACTTCGATAGGAACAACATAGAACTTCTTTTTTTCTTCTTCATCCATCTCTGGAATAATTACATCCCAAATAAGGAACTTTCCATCAGGTTTCAAGACACGAAAAACTTCTTTGAAGGTTTTTTCTCTTGTCTCTTCATCCAAATACATAAGTGTAAAGAATGATGTTACCGTTTCAAATGAGTTATCCAAAAACTGTAAATCTGTTGCATCCATTACAATTTTCAGATTATCACTTGGTGCTTCTTCTAGTTCTCTTTTTGAAGTATCAATAGCAATTACTTGTTTACCTTTCACTTGCCCAATAATACCTTCCCCTCCACCGCCAATATCCAAAATCAATCCTTCTACTTCAAAATCGTCTAGATTGGGATATTGCTTTTCGATAATGTTCATTTCATCTTCTTTTGGTTGTTTATGACCGCTCATTTTTATCTTTGTCCTGAATTTTTAGTTTCTTATGCATGTAGAGTGATTCAACTTTCATTTCAAATCCAGCTTTTAGAAGGTCGTCTAGCAATCCTTTCCTATGCATTGAAAATCTAATCCTAAAATATTTAGAATTTTTATCAACTAATTCAACAACTTTTGGTAAAGCAGAAATAACAAAATTAATGTCATGAGATTTTACTAAAGGAGATGATAGACTAATTCCTTCTTCGATTCTTGAAGTACTTGCACTCATATATCCTTTTAATTGATTTTCTTTATTGGAATATAATCCATAAAAGAATATTTCTTGTCCTCCGACTTTTCCAACTAGAAATTTAATAACTCTCGAAGGAATATAATCCTTAGCCATTTTCTTTCTTTTTTGTTCTTTTAACATTTCTTGAGTGTAACAATAATCTAATAATTCATCAAAATAATCTTTATCAATTTTATTTATCTCTTTTAGATCAACAGAATTATCATCTGAATAAAGCTCTTTCTCTGAAAGATTAAATTCAACTTTTCCTGTATGGTAATATTTCTCAAACCCTTCACTTTCATATAATTTTATAGCTCCTTGATTTTGAGCATGAACATCCAAAGAAACCTTTTCCAAATCATATTTGTTAGCATCATTCATTGCTCTTTGGAATAACTTGCGTGCATAACCCTTTCTCCGATAATCTGGATGTGTCATAACATTGCCAATAGTAGCTGTTTTCTTTTCGATTGTAAGTGTGAGAGCACTTACTAGTTTATTTTCGATTCTTATACCGTAATTTATCATTTTAACTTTCATGATCTTCATAATAAGACGATAAATCGGTTTGTTAATCTTCCTCATAATTTTAGCAATTTCATCAAGGTTAATACGATCACGTTCTAAACCCTCACTAAAACAGGTTATCATAAGGTCAACAAAATCATCATTTTCCTCTTTCTTCAAAATGAAACTATCTGGTTCTGTAATTGTTTCCTTTTTTGTCATTTTTATCCCACATTTTACTGTAAATTAGAATTGTTTTCCAATAAAATGAACACATTATATTAAGAAAGTGAGCACATATGAGCACCTTATTACCACTCTTGAAATTAATTTGCTTAATTATAACAAATATGGAAAAAATTCTTGTATGAAATTTAGATTCTAATAGATTAGTAAGTGAAAATGAAGAAAGAAATCAAAAAGACAGTTGAAGCAAACAAGGAGAGTATAATTAAGCTAACACAAAAGCTAATTGGAATCAAATCAATAACTGGTAATGAAGGGGAGATAATTAATGCGGTCACAGAAGAAATGAAGAATTTCGGATTTGATGAAGTAAAGATTGATGAAATGGGAAATTTAATTGGTAAAATAGGGAATGGTAACAAAGTATTGGCAGTCGATGGACATGTCGATACAGTAGAAATAGGAAAAGAAAGAAATTGGAAGTTTGATCCTTTAGGAGGAACCATATCTAATGGAAATATCTATGGACGAGGGTCATGTGATCAAAAGGGAGGATTAGCAACATCTCTTCTGGCAGTAAAAATGTTAAAAGAAATAGGATTCCCAAAAAACCTAACATTATACTTTGTTGCAAGTGTTCATGAAGAGACATATGAAGGAATGAATTGGCAACATATTATTGAAAAAGAAAAAATAAAACCGGACGTAGTCCTGTTAACAGAACCTTCCAATTTACAAATAATCATAGGTCATCGTGGAAGAATGGATATAAAGATAGAAGTAAAAGGACTCTCGAGTCATGGAGCTGAACCTGACATAGGAATAAATGCAATTTATCTGATGAATCCAATAATTTCTGAAATAGAAAAATTACATAATGAACTCCCTCCGGATCCATTATTTGGGAAGGGTTCAATAACAATAACTGAAATAAAATCGACTTCTGTTTCATTAAATGCCGTAGCAGATAGCTGTACCATTCATGTAGATAGACGCTTAGGAATCAATGATACAAAGGAAAGTGTACTTCAGGAGCTTAAAAATCTAAAATCTGTTTTAAAAGCAGAAGCAAAGGTACTTGTTCCAGAATTTTCAGTTAAAAGCTATAAGGGTTATGAATACAATATCAAAAGCTATTACCCAAGCTGGACGATGGGTGAATCAGATCCATTGATTCAAAAAGCTTGCAATTGTTTTAAAGAACAATTCGATGAAGAACCCTCAATCAATTATTGGCGATTCTCAACAAATGGTGTGGCAACAAAAGGATTGCATGATATACCAACAGTAGGTTTTGGTCCTGGAGATGAACGATTTGCTCACACTATTGAGGAACACATACCAATTGAACACCTACTCAAAGCAACTGAATTTTACATCTCATTTTATTTAAATTGGCCAAAATGATAAACTTCAGATAAAAAGACTCATGGTGACATAATGGAAATAAAAGAAAATCAGAAATTAAATATTCTTAATTCTGATCAAAAAGCAATTCTTCAAAAAATCGAGAAAATAATAGAATTAGAAATTAATGAAGAATCTGATCTCATAAAAAACAAAGATGTTTATTACATTCGAGGCGAAACTGACATTATAACTTTGAGTCTAGCAAATTTGAATCTTAAAATCATTCCGGAAATTAGTAATCAACTAAATGAACTTATTTCACTAAACATTTCAGGAAATGATTTGGTTGAAGTTCCTGAGTTACTGTTAAATTTAAAGAAGATATCAATATTGGATTTAAGTAAGAATAATATTGCACGTTTGCCAAATTGGTTGGGTGAATTACCTCTTCTCAGAGAATTACATCTAAATAACAATCAGTTATATTCAATACCAAGCTCAATAAGTAATTGCACTTTGTTAAGGAGGATTTTTCTTCATAATAATCAAATCCATTCATTACCCTTTAATCTAATTGAGCTAAAATTGTTAGAAGAAATACATCTTGATTTTAGAGCAGCTATGCATAAGAAAGTAAAAGGAATTTTATCAAATTTAGAAGTAAATGGTTGTAAAGTAATAAGTGATTATAATAGAAGATAAAGAAAAGAAAATCATTAGTAATCACATACTAATGATTCCAATGTTATTTTTCAATTGTTATTTCTGGGACTTGAGCTTTCTTTTGTGAAGTAAAGGTATAATGAATGACATTTTTTGGGCATTCATCAATACATTCACCACAAAGAATGCAATTGCTGTCTTCCATGTTACCACGCTGAACAAGTTTGCTTACATCTAAACTCATGGGGCAAATACGATCACAACGCTTACAATTAATACATTTCTCATTCTCAGGTTTTAATCTCAATGATGGAATTCGGAACCAATTACTAATCTTTCGACCAATGACCATAAATGGACCAACCCAACACATATGATGACAGAAAGATCTCTTGCCAATGATGAATCCCCATAGAAGTAAAAGTAAAACAACTATGTAATAAATCATAATACCTTGAAAAGATAAGATAGATATGCCTGGTATGCCAAGTTCTTCGTTTTCCATACCAAAGAAAATTTTAACTCCATTAAATCCTTCTGCAAATAAAATTGGTAGTAGTATTATCACAACAATCCATGGTATAAATATTAGCCACTTAACAAAGAATGTCTTCCTATTAATTCTTCTAGCTTGTATTTTGCTCATAGCTTCTTGCATACCTGCCATTGGACAAACATAGCTACAAAACAATCGACCCACAAATAATGATAAGATAAATAGTGATCCAAAAACAAGTAAACAAGCTGAGATATATCCTTGTATTGGACCGGCGAAACTTAAGTAAGGGGATAAATAGAATATTGTCACCGGAAAAAGCATAAATGAAACAAAAATTAGAATTCTCCGTGCCATCTGTCTTTTGGGATGTTTAACCTTCTCTTTCAATCGACTAGTTTTTACTTCTTCAACCATAGTCATTTTTACACAACCAATTATAATGTTCTAATTTAGCTTTGTTTGTACTTATTTTATATAAAAATATTCTTATTTAAAATATTTTAAAATAAAATATATATACTAGTTAAGCAAGTAAATAATGTGTGGATTAGACATGCCAAGAGTACCAAAGGAAAGCAATCTTGAGTATGTAATACTTGGGTTGCTAAATCATGAAAAACTGTCAGGTTATGATATAAAGCAAATAATAGAAAGACGAATTAGCTTTTTCTGGAAAAAAACAAGTTTTACTCAAGTTTATTCAACATTAAAGAAACTAGAAAAAGAAGAACTTGTTTCTATGAGGGAAGAAAAGGAAGGAAATAGACCGAACAAAAAAATATACACAATTACTAGAAAAGGTAAAGATAAATTAGAAATTTGGGTCAGTAGACCATTAACATTTCAAAAAACAAATTATAGTTTTACATTATTTCAAGAGTTTTTATTAAAGCTATACTTCGGAAGTTCAATACCTAAAGAAAAAACACATTACAATATAATACTTCTTGAAAAATGGCTAACTCATACATCAGGAATATTCAAGGAATTTGAACAAGATTTACTAAGAAATCAAGATGAAGAGGATCACAAATACTATTACTTAACAATGAAATTTGGTCAAATTATCTATGAATCAATTTTAGATAAATGGTTTAAAGAAGCTGAAAGAATTCTAAAGAAATAACTTGAAAATTATCCACTTTTAGTTTGGAAGTTTTGAAGCTCAATCTGTATTTCTATCAACAACAGATAATTTTTCTTCAAAAATTGAATCTCTTCTAAAATTCGCTTTATTGTTTTAGTTAGTAAAAACTTAGAATCTTGATCTTTAAAACTTAAAGTAGTTAAATCGACTAATGATTCCTCAAATATCGGAATCCAATCATAGAATTTTTTATTGTATCTTATAACCACATCTAGTAAATAAAGTGATATAATAGGAATTGTATACACTCTAGGTTTCATGTATTCCTTCTTTGAAATGCTAACATATCCTCTAGTTCCATATCCTGCCAAATTTCGTGATATTGAGCTTCTTGAAAAACCTGTAAGATTAAGTAGAATTTCTTGATTGATCCTTGCTCTTGTAGTTAAATAGGAAAGAATTTTGTTAATTATTGGATCATTTACTATAAACATCTCATTCCTGACAAAATAATTCACAAATTCATCTTCATATTTTCTTAGTTCTGAAGGATAGTGTGTATATTCATCGATTGAAATCAATTCAGAAACATCTTCACTAAAGAACTGATTTTTACTTTTACCTGTAAAAACTCGTCTTTGCACCTCAATGTAATTTCGAAACCCATTCAATCTTTTATGAAATATTTTGATTAAGGATGGATATTTATTCAACAAGTCTTTAGATCTTTC
>JAUVZH010000451.1 GCA_030602675.1 Candidatus Heimdallarchaeota archaeon
ATGGTTTGGGTGCTGCATTTCGAGCAGGCGTTCCAATGCAGGATTGTGAATTTGTACAGTTTCATCCTACAACTCTCTATGGTACCAATATTTTGATGACTGAAGGTGCCCGTGGAGAAGGTGGATTCCTGTATAATACAGAGGGAGAACGCTTTATGAAAAAAGTCGCTTCAAAAGCGATGGAATTAGCTCCTCGAGATATTGTTGCACGAGCTATAGAAACCGAAATCATGGAAGGACGAGGATTTGAAAATAGTTATGTACATTTAGATTTAACACATCTCGGTCGAGAAAAAATAATAGAAAGATTGCCCGGAATAAGAGAAATTTCCATGTATTTTGCGGGAGTTGATCCAATAGAAAAACCGATACCAGTTCAACCAGGACAGCATTATTCAATGGGAGGTATCGCTTCAAAATATAAAGGAGATTTTGGTGAAACACCACTAAATGGTCTTTATTCAATTGGAGAGACATCTTGTATCTCCGTTCATGGTGCAAATAGATTAGGTGGAAACTCGCTTCTTGAAACAGTTGTTTTTGGTAGATATGTTGGAAGAGCTATTCTGAAGAAAGGAAAGCAAAAAGCACTTGTCGAAGGAGATGTTAAAAAAGCTGAGGAAAAAGCTCTTGGGATAATTGAGGATCTTTTCAAAACTTGGAATAATAATACTAGTAAAAAACCTGTAGAAATCAGGACAGCTATGAAAAATACCATGGACGTGAATGTTGGTGTTTATAGAGTTGAAGAAAAATTGCAGAAAGCAGTTAATGACCTACAAAAAGTACAGAAGGACTTCAAATCTATGAGTATTGAGACAGATGACAGAAAATTCAATTATGGTATAATTAGAGCATTAGAACTTCGTAATATGGTAGATATAGCTGAAGTAACAGCTTTCGCTGCTTTGTGGAGAAAAGAAAGCAGAGGTGCTCATTTCCGAACAGACTATCCTAAGAGGAATGACGAACAATTTTCAGTTCATTCTCTTGTTTTACGGAAAAAAGAAGGATTAATTATGGAAACTAAACCAGTTACTCTGGGTATTTTTGAAGTTAAGGAGCGTGCATATTAGTTGACAATAAAGGAAAAAACATTCATAATTTATAGACAATCAGATTCAAAATCCAAACCAAAATATGAGCGCTTTAAAGTACCTTTAACTCTGGGTATGACAATATTAGATGCTCTATTTTATATTCAAGACCATTATGATCATACCTTGGCATTTAGATATTCATGTCGAGGTGCCATTTGTGGATCATGTGGATTGACGATTAACAAGTTCCCACAACTTGCATGTAAAACACAAGTTGATCCAATTGAACTAAAGAAACATGCTAGAGTTCCAGACTTAATCTTCGGAGAGCTATCTGATTGGGACCAAGAAAATGAAATATTAATTGAACCTTTACCAAATATGACAATCATTAAGGATTTAATTGTTGATATGAAACCATTCTGGACATTTTACAGAGAAGTGAAGCCTTACTTTGACAGAGAAATTACTGACGTTGCTCCAGAGTCTAGTCAAACTTTTGAAGATGCAAGAAGAATAGAACAACTAGTTTATTGCATCTTATGTGGTTTATGTTGGACTTGTCCAGTTTCAGGAAAAAACAAGAATTATTTAGGACCTCCAGCATTGGCAAAAGCATTTCGTTTTATTGATGATACTCGAGTTTCTGATGAACACAGAAAAGACATTTACGAAAAAGCAATGCAAGAAAACGGGGTACCAGCATGTGAAAAAATCTTTGCTTGTAATGCAGTTTGTCCAAAAGGAGTTATGCCTGGAACAGCAATTAACAAAATAAGAAAATTAGAGAAGAAATAACATGAATAAGAAAGTACGAATTGAGAAAGATCTTCTAGGGGAATTAGAAGTCCCCGAAGATGTTTACTGGGGAATAAATACACAAAGAGCTCTCAGAAATTTTAAAATTAGTCAAAAGAGATTTCCCAAGATTTTTCTTCTTTCCTTAGCTAAAGTGAAAAGAGCTTGCTTAGGTGCTAATCAAAAACTGAAAGTCATAGACAACATTGAAGCGAAAGCTATTCGTCAAGCAATTGATGAAATATTGGTTGATGAAAAATTTCTTAATCAATTTCCTATCGATATCTTCCAAACTGGTTCAGGTACACAAATTAACATGAACATGAATGAAGTATTGACCAATAGAGCAAATGAAATCCTAGGTCATCCTAAAGGGAAGAAGAAACCAATCCATCCAAATGATCATGTAAACAAAAGCCAATCAAGTAATGATGTCATCCCAACAGCAATGCATCTTGCATCAATTGAATTAATCCACAAAAAATTATTACCATCATTAGATATATTGAAAAAATCTTTGGATAAGAAAATGAACGAATTTAAAGATGTAATCAAGGTTGGGAGAACTCATTTACAAGATGCAGTTCCAATACCTCTTGCTACTGAATTTGCTGTTTATCACCAGCAAATTAAATCTGCTATTAAGCGCTTAACAGATGTGTTAAACGAACTTTATCTCCTCCCAATTGGTGGTACTGCCTTAGGTACAGGTTTGAATGCACCTGAGAGTTTTGATCAACTTGTAATTGAAGCACTTTCACAAAGTACAAAATACACACTAGAAATCAATCCTGTAAAAGCTGAAGGAATTTCTTCACACAATACATTAGTTAGTGTTAGCAGCGTAC
>JAUVZH010000318.1 GCA_030602675.1 Candidatus Heimdallarchaeota archaeon
TTCAAGGAATTTATCAACGAGAGAGAATTTCCCTGTTGGTAGATCCATTTTTAAAAATCCTCTAACCCTTTCAGCAATTTTTTCATAGACGTCTTCTAATTCAGTTATGTTCTTTTCTAGTTTTATTCTATGATCTCTATCCTCTATTTCACGTAAAGCTCTTTGAATTGCTGGAACCAAACGTTCCATTCTTGATTTCAAAACATAATCAGTAGCTCCACTTTGTAATGCTTCAATTGCTAGTTCTTCTCCTAAAACTACTGAAACAAGAATAAAAGGAGTGGTTATACCCATTTCGCGAGTTAACTTTAATGCACTTAATCCGTCAAAAGATGGAAGACTATAATCAGCTAAAATTATATCTATGGGTTCTTTTTTCAATTCCTTTATAAAATCCTCTTGAGTATCTACACTAGTTGATGTAAAATTAATTTTTTCAATAGTTAGTATTTCTTTAATCAATTCTACATCTATTTTGTTATCTTCTAAGTGAAGAATCTTTATTCTTTTATTCATTAGGAAGACGCTCAGAATTTATATTATAGTTCCCATGCGAATTACAATCAAATTAATCAGTAAATATGATTTCTCTATCTTTAGGAATATAATTTTTACTTTATATGCTAATGCTGACAAAATTCTTTTTTTATCGGTAGTTGTTTAATTGTTGAAATAAAGATATCAAGAATAGCAAAAAACAGTTGATTAGATTATTTTTAAAACATTAATAAGTCAATCATCAAGGGATTGTAGATGAAAACAGTCAGAACTGAAGATATGAATTGGCAAGACATTCAAACAGCTATACAAGATGATTATACTACTATTTTAGTAGCTGTTGGTGCTATTGAACAACATGGACCACATTTACCAACTAAAACTGATTCATTGATAGGAGATGTTTTAGTTCAAAGGATTACTGAAAAAATAGACAAAACCTTACAAGGACCAACTATAAGAATTGCTTGCTCAGAGCACCATTTAGGATTTCCTGGAACTATTACATTGCAAAAATCAACATTTAAGGCAGTCATTAGAGACTATGTAAAAAGCTTAACCAAACATGGGTTTACAAACATTATTTTCATCCCGAGTCATGGAGGGAATTTTGCACCACTGAGAGAAGTTATTGATGAATTACAAAATCGATATACATCTGTTAATATTAATGGCTATACTGATTTATATGAATTCGTAGATATTTTACAAGAATATTCAGCAACAGAAGGAATTAAGCCTGAAGAGGCTGGTGCTCACGCTGGTGAAAATGAAAGCTCATTAATGTTAGCATTAGCAAATGATTTAGTAATCAAAGAGAGGTTCGCTCCAGGATTTGTTGGTAAGTTTGGTCAAAAAGAAGGTGAGATGGTTTTTGAAAAAGGGATAAAAGCCTTAACACAAAATGGTACTCTTGGAGACCCAGTAAAAGCTACAGCAGAAAAGGGGCATAAATATATGGAAAAGCTAGTTGATTTCTTAGTTGACAAAGTTAAGGAAATGATTTGAAGGAGTATTTCCTATTAATCTTCTACCACTTTTAATTCTTGATATTGATTCAAAGACAATATATTTATTAGAAAGATAAGGTTATTAATGTCTGTAAATTGCAAAAAACTTCAATTTCACTACCTATGTATTTTATTTTCTAACAAAAAAAATGTTATGAAATTTAAAATACATATCCCAATATTCAAAAACACCAAACAATAAGTTTAATTAATTGTAAAGAACGGATAAAAAAGGTTGGCTTTAAACTAATACAAGTTATAAGGGTTTTTAAAATGAATTCTAGCAATACACAGACCATACCATCTACAGAACTAACTTCAACGAACAAAGGTTCAAAGATAAAAGGGATAATATTCGATTTTGATGGAGTTATTTCTTCTTTCCAGATTAGAATAGGTTGGCCTGTTATTAGTGCAGCATTAATGGTAAAGCCCGATATTACTGATCAGCAAATTGCTGATGCTTCCTTAGAAGTTTTCACAATGTTAAACACTTTGGAGAAGCATCCAAATAAAATAAGTCATTTCAAACTTGCTTTTAATATGGGAAAAAGATTCGGAATGACAAACTTCCAATCGTTAAAATTCGTAATAACATCAGCAATCATTTATTCTAAAAGTCGTAAAACAATTGTCCCTACAATTGGTGTCAGAGAGGTTCTTAGAGAAATTTTAGCTCAAGATTATAAATTAATTCTGCTAACAAATTCTAGTAGACCCGTAATTAATATTGCTAAGGAAAAAATTCCAGAAATTAAAGAATTTGATCTTGTTCTTACTCGTGATGATGTGAAACTCATTAAACCTAATGCAACTGGCATGTTCAAAGCAATGAAAATTCTTGGCTTAAAAGCTGATGAGGTAATCTCAATTGGTGATCAAGCTAGTGATGTAATTGCAGGTAAACGAGCAGGAACATTAACGGTTGCTATGAATGAGAAGATTATGAAATTTGTGAAACCACATTTACAAGAACAAAATCCTGATTTCATAATTCAAGATTTAAGACAATTACCAAATTTGTTAAGATTTTTACGAGATTGTATTATCGAGGACATTAGAACAACAATTGATTTAACAGAAAACTCAATTCAAGAATTATTGTTTGAAAGTGATCCTATGGGACAACCTGGCCCTTAATTGATTATTTATCTTCTTTTGTGGAAAATATAGATTCCTTTTCTGGCCAAATTTCAGTTAATTGAGCCACCCCCAGAATGTGTGAACAAATTCTACGATGTTTGAAAAAAGGACAATTGCATTCATAAACACCATCTGTGTAACGAACCCAATATTTACCATATTTCTGGCTAATTACAACATACTTAAACCAAGCCCATTTGTCAGTATCTTGTATTTTTTCCCCCTCAAGAAATTGTATTCTTTTGGAACGCCTAAGGTATTTTCTACTGATTCTATACTTACTAGCCACTAACCTGTCTTTTTGAATCCATTCTATTATCCAATCAGGCATTGGTATTTTAATCAACCTACTTAGTATCTTTTGGCATAACAAGAATTAGACTTCGAAGTTTTTCTAGGAAAGGACGTGCTTCGTCAACAATCTTGTAAAATTTCCATTGACCTTTCTTTTTAAAAGTAATTAGCCCCCCTTCTCGGAGATTCCTCAGATGGTGGGAGATTAATGTTTGGTGTTCATCAAATGCTGATTCAAATTCACAATTACAAGCCCAATCTTTATCTAAGAGAATTAGGAGAATTTTGAGTCGAATTGGATTTGAAGCCAATTTTAGAACCGAAGAAAAATTGTCAGCTTCATCAAAAAAATCGATATCTGTAATGTAATCATTTCGATCTTTGGATACACAGCAAATCTGATTCAGATCTGTTTTATCGATGATATCATTTAAATCCTTAATATCTTCAGTACCTTTTATTTTAACAATTTTTACTTGTTGTTTCTTTGAGTTTTTGCTATCATCTAAGTTCATAATTCTCGTTCCATTATCCAATTGATTTTAATTCTTCTTTTAAAGCTATTCTGGTTTTGTGGCTCGGATAATTCCACTATGTATCAGATAATCATTATCTTTCCACCTTACTTTTCCTGTACGTTCAGATTCTATATCTACAGTTATATCAACAAATCCTGCTTCTTTAATTGCTTTAATATAACCTTCTTGAGTAAGAGCTCCACCTATACAACCACACCAAGCATCTTTATCTTTTCTAAGGCTTTCAGGTAATTCTTGTGCAGCTATTTTATCTGAATCAACTAATCGTCCACCAGGTTTTAAAATTCTAAATGCTTCCTTAAATACATCATATTTGTTAGCTGAGAGATTAATAACACAGTTTGATATTACAACATCAGCAATGTTATCCTCTAGTGGAACATTTGCAATATCACCTTGCTTTACTTCAACATTATCCAAAGACATCTTTTTAGCTAGATCAGTTGCATGTTCAATCATTTCTGGAGTGAAATCTATACCAATTGCTTTTCCTTTCTTTCCTACCAATTTCGCAGCACTTAAAAGATCATGCCCTGGTCCACTACCAAAATCAACTACTACATCACCCTCTTTGAGATTTGTCTTTTTAGCTAGATCGGACGTAGAACCAAAACTCGGAATCACTATTTCTTGTTTCTTAGGTAGAAGAAT
>JAUVZH010000403.1 GCA_030602675.1 Candidatus Heimdallarchaeota archaeon
GTATTGCTTTCATATGTTGGCTATTAAGAGCAAAGGAACAACCAAGATAAAATTGAGCCCAATAATCATCAGGATAAATCTTAATTGCTTTTTGTCCTAATTTAATACCAAACTTACCCTTATCTTCTGAACCTTTAGTTCGTATTTCATGAATAAGTTCATCAAAGATTTCATCACGTGATTGTTTACGGCAATAGCTGAATTGTTTTTCAAAAAGTGATGCTATTTTTTTAACCAATGAATTGTCTTTAGAATCAAGCTCAAGAATAAGACCATCTTGTGAACTAATTGTGAATTTTATCCACAGATTTTCAATTCCAAATGATTCATTGGAAACTGTATATAATGAAGGAATGTTCGCATCCTTATCTAATAACTTGTAGTAAGAATGATATTTTATTCCTTGTTCTTTCGTACCATACAGCCGGAATTCATCTTTGTAGTCATATAGTTTATTTTGTTTGTGAATTTCTTTTGCTTTGTTAGGTATTTCAACGTTACAGTATTTTTCTAATACCAATTTTACAAAATCATAAGATTCTGTTGCATAAACATTTCTTGCAATCATAGTATTAATTTCTATTTTTTCTTTCATCGGAAATCCACAACTATAGTATTTACTAGATACTATTTCAATTTAATCTGTCTTCTTTATAATATTTTATCAGTTTTATCTAAAAATGTAATCTTTTTAATTTAAAAAGACAAAATGAAGATTTAGCTTAGAGCTAAAACTTCTTTCAATGCTGAAATAGCCGTTTCTGCATCATGTTCTGTATTAAACAATTGAGCTGAAAATCTTAGACCACCAAATCGAGCTGAAATTGTAATTTTGTATTTTTCTTCAAGGGTTTCTACAATCTTCTTCAAATCTTTATTTTCTCCAACTCGGACGTTTATCAAAGCACCTCTTCGTTCCTTATCATGAGGTGTTATAATTTTTAGTCCAAGATCTTCAAAGCCTTCAATCAATTGTTGAGTGATTGAAAGGTTATGGTTCGATACTATTTTTATCCCAACACTATTAATCAGCTTTAGCGCAGCATTCAAACCTGCAACACAATATGTTGGTACAGTTCCATTCTGGAATCTTTTCGCACCTTCAAGATAAACTACATTTCTTTTCATCCATTGTTGATCTGTAAAATCATAATTGCTAGTTCCTTGTAATGGTGGGTCCATTGTTTCTACTATACGTTTGTTAATATAACAAAGGCCAATTCCCAAAGGTGCCATGAGAAACTTTGGACCGCCCGCAGATACAAAATCAACATCCATTTTGGAAGGATAAACTTCTATTCCACCACATGCTTGTATAGCATCAAGAGCTACAAGTGCTCCATGTTCATGAGCTACTTTTATTATCTCTTCAATTTTAACTCTTTGACCATTGTTAAACTGTACTAAAGATAAAGAAACCAATTTTGTTTTATCATCAATGAGTTCAATTATTTCTTCTTCGCTGATTTGATGATTTTCATTGATTTTTGCAGCTCGGAATTCTACTCCCTTCCTTTTGCTAATATATTTCCATGGTAAATAATTAGTAGGAAATTCTAATTCACTTGTTACCAGATTATCTCCTTTCTCCCAATCCAGACCATGTAATGGGAAGTTTAAATCATGAGCAGTATTGCTAACCAATGAAATTTCATCAGCAGAACAATCCAATAATTTTGCAGCTCCATCATAAACTTCTTTATTGAGATTTTCAAACATCTCAATAACATCTTCACCACTTGAAGGGATATGAAAAATGTTTATGAAGTGATTCATAGCTTCTACAACAGATGTAGAATGAGGAGTATAAGTAGCGCTATTTAACCAAATTCGTTTCATTAATTGTGGGAATTCTCTTTTTCTGATTTCTTCTTGACCTTCATACATTCTATCACGACACAAGATATCCTGAAAACTAAATTCTGTTTTGACAAATCTATTCTATTGAAAAATAAAAAGATTAGGGAAACGTAGAAAATAATTTAGAAAAATAGCTATTGAACTATAGTTCTCTATTCTAAAGTAAGTTAGAGAATAAAAGTTTAAGATTAGCTTATTATCCCTATTAGTTATCAATTAAATTAAGAGAAATTTAGCTAAAAATCCTCATAAATAAGAAAATAAGGAGGAAAAAAGTACGACAAATTATCTTGATGATGTTAAAAAACGGATTCGCTCCATTGAACTTCTACGCATGCTCAAGAAGTATAACTCATATGAAGAGCTTAGTATGCTAATGGGTTATTCTAAAGTTGTACTTAATAGATATATTAGAGGACATGTTTTACCAGCTTCAGAGAGAGCTAATGAGATAATTGAAATCGCAAAGGAAAATCTTGATGTCGAAAGACTTGTAAAAGATCAACTAGTTTTCTATAGAGGATATTTTGATACTACTATGCTTTTAGGAAATACTTCTCTACTAAAATTGGTTGCCCAATATGTTGCTGATAATTTTAAGGATGTAGGAATAACCAAAATATGTGCTGTAGCTCCTGAAGGTCTACCAATGGCTGTTCATCTAGCTACTGAATTAGGAGTAGGAATTGCTATTGCTAAACGAACTCGAGATCTTGGTGTTCGAGAATTCGTGAAAGTACATTTTCCACAAGAATCAACAGGTGAGCTTTTGTCACTTAATTTACCAAAAGGCTTGCTCACTCTTGATGATAGGGTATTAATCATTGAAGATAGTTGTAGGACAGGAACAACACTAGAGATGATGGTTGAGCTGGTTGAGAAATCAATGGCTCGAATTGGTGGAGTATTTGTTCTAGCAGGTATGGGTGACAAGTGGAAACCAACAATAGAAAAACTCGAAAAGAGATTTGGCGAAAAAAGTGTCTATATTTTTGTAGAATTAGCACTTGAATATGATTAAGGTCTTTAAGGTTTTAAAATTGAAGGTAAAAGTAGGCCAAGAAACAAAAGAGTACAAATCGATTTGGTGGGATAAAGAGGGAGTGGTAAATGCTATTGATCAACGCAAATTACCGTTTTCATTTGAAATCTTTAAAGCTAGAAATCTAGATGATATTTGTTTTGCAATCAAAGATATGGTTGTAAGAGGTGCACCATTAATAGGTGTAACAGCTGCATATGGTCTTGTTTTAGCTTCACAAACATTGGAAGATAAAAAGAATGAAGAATTCATCAATGAACTTGTAATTGCTGGTGACAAATTATCAAAAACCAGACCAACTGCTGCTGATCTTAACAATGCAATTAGTAAAATTATGTCTGTTGTTTATACCAATAATACACCCGAAGAAAATATTGGTAACA
>JAUVZH010000171.1 GCA_030602675.1 Candidatus Heimdallarchaeota archaeon
CAAATAGAAGTAAAGCAATAATTACTACAAAAACACAGAGAAATCCTATTGCATTATATTCTGCAAAAAGGTCATTGATTTCTACAAGATTAAAGATTACTGCATCTGCAGGATCAAAAATATTCAATGTTACAATAGAAACAATTACTACAATAATTCCAACGATTTCCATAATTCTGATTCTCTCTTTTAGAAAGAATCTGGAGAACAAAATCAAAACGATAAATCCAATTCCCATAGTTGGAGCTACAAGGGATAAGGAACCAATCTTTAGAGCATACATCAATGGAAACCATTGCATGATTGTTAATGAAAATCCCAAAACCCATATTTTGCATTGTGAAAAATTCTTAATATTTTGCCATACAGACTGTTCTTCAATAATAGGTAATGTACATGCTCCCTTTTTCTTTAATACCAAACCAATGTTATAAACTGAATTAGCTATAACCCCTAGAATAACTGCGAGCACGTCATTTGAGACCAATTTATTTCTCCTGAATTAATAGTTCAATGTAACGAGTATAAAAATAAGTGTTGTTCAAGTAATAAATTTTATCCCTTATTTAAACAGATGTTTTATTATCTGAGTTTTTTACTAAATAAGTCACTCTTTATGCGTTAATAATAAAAATTTGTAAAAGTACATATATTTATGCCAAAATTTGATTTCGAGACTATTCCCAGAATAAACCATTGTTTACTACCCACTCCTCTTGTACCTATGGAAAGACTAACTGAGCACTTAGGAAAAGCACGCATTTTTGTTAAAAGAGATGATTTAACAGGTATAGCGTTTGGTGGAAACAAAAATCGTAAACTTGAATTTCTCTTAGCAGATGCTTTGTTAAAAAGCTCAGATGTAATTATAACTGAAGGAGCATTAACATCCAATCATTGTTTGCAAACTGCTGCTTGTGCTGCTAGGTCTGGATTAGATTGTATTTTGGTTTTATCAGATTCAGCTATTGGTGAAAAAATAACTGGGAACCTTTTACTTGATCAAATATTAGATGCCAATATTCATCGCGTGAAATCTTCTAACGATAGAAAGTCTGCAATGGAAGCAATAGCGGAGGATTTGCTGAAAGAAGGAAAACAGCCATATATAATTCCTACAGGAGGATCGAATGTAATCGGAGCAATAGGTTACATATTATGTATAAATGAAATTAGCACCCAATCTACTAATCTGAATGTAGCTTTTGATTACTTTGTTCATCCAACTGGTAGTGCTGGAACTCAAGCAGGCACCATCATTGGGAAGAAAATGTATTATCCTGATATGGAAATCCTAGGTATAAGTGTAGGTGATGGAAAACAAGAAATTATTTCTGAAATCAAGAAAATTATTAGTAATTTTGAGAAGAATTGGGAACTAAATTTGGGAACAACTAATGAGGACATAATAATACTTGAAGATTATTTTGGAGAAGGTTATGGTATTCCTAGTAAAGAGATGATTGATGCAGTAAAATTAGTAGCAAAATTAGAAGGGATATTTTTAGATCCTGTTTATAATGGCAAGGCAATGGTAGGCTTAATAGACTTAATTACTCGAGAAGAAATTCCATCTGATTCAAATGTCTTATTCTTACACTCTGGTGGAGGACCGGCAATATTTTCTTACAGCAATGAATTTGGGAAAAAACTAAACAAAAAGTAAAAAGGGTAAGCTTGTCCCAATGAGAATAGCAAAGTTTTTCCTCTTTTATTCGTATATTTACAATAATTGACAGAAATTTACATTTTTTTTATTCCATTATAAAGAATTTGCAGTTAGGAATTTTACAAAGTTAATAATGGTATTCAAATGGGAAAAGAAATATGTATTATTTGTAAACAATTTCTTCTTGAAGGTGAAATAAAAATGGGTAAAACTACAAAAACAAAGTTTCAAGTTAGTGGTATGTCCTGTAACGGTTGCAGTACTTCTATTGGTAGAGCTTTAAGTAGATTAGATGGAATTGAGAAAGCAGAAGCTGATTTTCAGAAAGGTTCTGCAGATGTTTCCTATGATGAAAAAGCTATTACCAAAGAAAAAATAATTGAAACTATAGAAAATCTCGGTTATAAAGTCGAAGGAGAATCATAATTAGTTTTTTTGAAGGTGGATAACAACGGTAGAAACTGAACAAAATAAGAAAAAGATCAAGATTGGTGTTACAGGAATGACCTGTGCAGCATGTAGCTCATCAGTTGAACGTGCATTGAATAAACGCTTAGGTATTGATGACGCCGTAGTAAGTCTTGCCACAAAGGATGCCGTTGTTACTTTTGATCCAACACTTGTCAATGAATCAGACATAGTTGATGCAATTGAAAGTGTTGGCTATGGTGTGAGAATTGAAAAGATTGAGTTAGTAGTTATTGGGATGACTTGTGCATCTTGTGCTATGAATGTCGAAAAAGCATTGAAGAAAACCGATGGTGTTATTTCTGCTGCAGCAAATCTTGCTACAAGAAAAGCAACAGTAGAATTCAATCCTGGATTAGTGAACCTTCCAATACTGGAAAAAGTGATACGTGATATTGGCTACGAAATTGAGAAATCAATAGAAGAGGATGCTTTAACTCAAAGAAGGAGAATAGAACGAGAAGAACGAATTCATTATAGAAATCGTTTGATCTTTGGTGTTATTTTCACAACTCCACTAATGGTTTTCATGTTCATCGACATGGGCATTGATGGATTCATGCAATTAACAGCAATAAAGTATACTATGCTAGCGCTATCAACTTTGGTGTATTTTTATGTCGGATGGTCTTTCTTTAAGAGTGCATTCAAAGCAGTAACTCATTTTACATCAAACATGGATGTTCTTGTTTCTTTGGGAAGTAGTGCAGCTTACATTTATAGTATTGTTTCATTGATTATTGGTGGACCGCTTTATTTTGAATCTGCTGCTTTTATTCTAACAGCATTAGTTGTTGGTAAATACTTGGAAGCTATTGCTAAAGGAAGAACTTCTGATTCCATTGCTAAATTACTTGGTTTGCAACCGAAAACTGCTCGAGTCATTAGGGATGAAGTCGAAATGGACATCCCAATAAGTGATGTTATGGTTGATGATATTGTTGTTGTTCGACCTGGAGAAAAAATTCCTGTTGATGGAACAATAGTTGAAGGTATTACTGCTGTAGATGAATCAATGATTACCGGTGAAAGCTTACTAGTCGATAAGAAAGTTGGTGATCTTGTTATTGGTGCTACAATTAATAAAAACGGTTTTATACGATTTAAAGCAGAAAAAGTCGGTTCAGATACTGTTCTTTCACAGATAATAAAATCAGTAGAAGATGCTCAAGGCAGTAAAGCACCTGTTCAGCGACTAGCTGATAAAGTATCAGCTTATTTTGTTCCTACAGTAATTGTCATTGCAATTACAACTTTAACAATCTGGTTGATTCTTGGAGGAGTTTTTAACTACGGACCTATATTGAATAGTATTTCGCAAGAATGGTACACACATGCAATTTTAAACACAGTTGCAGTTTTAGTTATTGCTTGTCCTTGTGCCTTAGGTTTAGCAACACCAACTGGTATTATGGTAGGATCAGGGAAAGGAGCTGAATTGGGCATTCTTTTCAAGAATGCTGAGTCACTCGAGAAAACACTTGATATTGATACTATTCTGTTTGATAAGACTGGCACATTAACTAAAGGTATTCCAGAAGTTACTGATATTATTCCTATTCATTCAAATTACTCAGAAGAAAACTTGCTACATTTAGCTGGAAGCGCAGAAAAAGGGTCAGAACACTCTCTTGGTGAAGCAATTGTCCGAGCTGCTTCTATGAAAAATATCTCTTTAGATGACCCAAAAGAATTCAATGCTATACCTGGTAAAGGCATTGTTGCTAAAGTGAATAATCAAGAAATTGTTCTTGGTAATTCTTCATTAATGAAGGACAAACAACTTAATGTTTCAGATGACATTACTGAAAAAATGTCATCGTTGCAAAAAGATGGAAAAACAGTAATGATAATTGCTAATAGCAAAGAAATAATCGGTTTAATTGCAGTAGCAGATGTAATTAAGGAATCATCGATTGAAGCTGTAAGGATTTTAAAAGAACTTGGTAAAGAAGTCATAATGGTTACTGGTGATAATCAAAGAACAGCTGAAGCGATTGCTAAACAAGCTGGTATAGATAGAGTCTTTGCAGAGGTTTTGCCAGAAGAGAAAGCAAATATTGTCAAAGAAATACAAAAAGAGAATCGAAAAGTTGGCATGGTTGGAGATGGAATCAATGATGCTCCTGCTTTGGCACAAGCAGAAATTGGATTTGCTGTTGCATCTGGAACAGATGTTTCAATTGAAACTTCATCTGTAACACTGATGAGAAGCGATTTGACTCAAGTTGTAGATGCAATTGAATTAAGTGGAGAAACACTGAAAATCATAAAACAGAATCTTTTATGGGCATTTCTCTTTAATACTATAGCAATTCCAGTAGCAGCAATTGGTTTACTTAACCCAATGATTGCTGCAGCAGCTATGGCTTTTAGTTCTGTTTTTGTGGTAACAAATTCATTACGATTAAAATGGTTCAAGCCAAAAATAAATCCAAATAGCACTTCCTAAACGACTATTTCTCATAAATTATCCATGGTCTATCCTAGTTAGCTAAAAACTAAAGAGTTTTCACTAACATTTTGGATTTCTTGCGAGTCCTCCCAACTCCAAGTATGGAGGAACTTTCGTTTGACGTTTGGCTTTGTATCGCAAAAAACTTCTCTCGAAAGACTTTCAAGAGTCGTTGCCCGACCACAGGACGTTTGAGTGATAGTGCTAGTATTGCGAGAAACCGTTGCATTTGAATTCCAGCAGAATTAATATCTCGGTCAATGACTAACCCACAATCACAAATGATAATTCGTTCGGAGAGTTTTCGGTTCTCCTTCTTCATGCAGAAACAGCATCTCTTGCTTGAGTTTCGTTCGCTGATTCTTATTATCCTCTTACATACTAATTTTGCTTTGTAGGTTAAGAATCGAGCAAAGCGAGCAATTGAACCACTGTTCTGCATGCATCGATGACGACTCTTATCGTTCTTCTTATCCCCTTTCTTTTTCCTACTCATATCTTTGGAGTTTAAGTCTCCAATGATGATGGTATTAGCTTTGGTGTTCTCTACAATTTTCTTGCTAGTTTTATGCTGGAAGTCTCTTTGCTGATTAGCTTGCTTCCTAATCATCTTGCTTAATTTATCATTATACCAATGCCATTTGTTTGAATATTTCTTACAATGATCTCTTTTTGATTGTACTTCCTCTATCTTTGGTTGCCAATATTTATCTACTCGTTTATTTTTGACTGTGATTGTTTTCCCTGTATGACTGTTCACTGCAGCTACGAGATTAATCACTCCTTGATCTATTGCTTGATAGATACCATTGTCTTGATACTCAGGTATTTGAGGTTCATAGATAATTGATAGGAAGAACTCTTTGGTTTTATATGTCTGAAAGATGGTTACTTGCTTGACTTTCTGATTTCTGAAATCAAATTTCCCTTCCATTTGGAAGGACAGATCAACTTCTTTTGTTTCTTTCGTTGGATAAAAATGATTAAAGGTTATCTTGTGTCCTTCTATCTTGAATCCCTTTTGGTTGTAGTGGATTGTTGTAAAGTATTTTTTCCCTTTGAATCTTGGAGGTTCAGCATCAGTATACCCATTATTTCTTAATGTGTGAAAGGACTTGTAATCTGCTTCAAGTTGTTTTAGGGTGTCTTGTAGTGTTTTTGAGTAATTCTGCTGGTACCGTGGGTATTGTTTCTTTAGCTTTGGTAATAGTGATGATTGACTGTTATAGGTTGGTTTATTCGTTATATCTTGTTTGTTTTTTGGTAATATTTTGTTTTGGTCCCACCAGTCTTTTCGCTCCTTATTCGCGAAGTAATAGATTAGTCGGCAGTTTTCAGCTAATGCCCAGAGAACCTGTTCTTGCTCTTTTGTTGGATGGATTTTTACTCTAGTAGCTAATTGTAGAGGTTTGTCTATTGGGTTGGTAATTTGCATTATTTGTTCAAGTGCTTTTTCTAGTTCTTTCTTTGGCAAATCGTTTATGAGTATTTTTTGAATTTTCTTGGTTAATCGTTTTTCTTTGAAAACCATTTTCTTCAACAAAATATATATACAGCTAAATATATAGTATTTTTATAAGGAGTT
>JAUVZH010000195.1 GCA_030602675.1 Candidatus Heimdallarchaeota archaeon
TTTCTTCTAATTTTGCGATAATCGCTTCTTCGTCTTTAGAGATTACACCATCTTCTAAAGCCAATTGTTTTACACTAGCAAGTAGACGTTCTTTTAAACAGTCTTTACTTAATGCTTCTGAAATTCCACCTTCTTCCTCAATACATTTTGCGATTTCTTTTTCAAAAGATCGTACATCAACTTCAATTTGAGACAGTAAAAGTGATTCCTCAGGTGAAATGACTCCGTCGTCCATTGCTTCTTTTACTATTGCATCCAATAAATTACTCAAGAAGGGTTTAAAGTTTTCTTTGAATGCCATTCAATTTCACCTTTCTAGTTTTTCTAGATTCTTTATCATTTTTTAGCTATTTATGTATTTCATTTTCACTTATAAAAAGGAAGGTATTAAAATCAACAATTGTTGATTTTATTTCTTATAAGCAATTGCTTCAATTTCCACTCCGACGTCTTTTGGTAATCTAGCAACTTCTACGGCTGCACGAGCTGGAGGATCCTCTTTGAAGAATTCTGAGTATTTTTCATTCATTTCTTTGAAATTGTCCATATCTTTTAGAAAGACAGTACATTTTACTACATCTTCCAATGTAGCCCCAGCTGCTTCTAAAACACCTTTGACATTTTTCAAGCATTGTTCTGTTTGATCTTTTATAGGTCCTTCAACCATTTTCCCAACAATAGGGTCATATGGTATTTGACCTGAAACAAAAATTAAATCTCCAGCTATGGTTCCTTGTGAATAAGGTCCAATTGCTATTGGAGCCTTGTTAGTTTTGATTACTTTTTTATTCAACAATATTATCTCCTTAATCTATTTAGAATGTAATTACCACTTTTTTATTTTTCCTTGCTAACTGAATGCTATTTCTTAATCAATTCGTAAAGGTTTAAATTAGTGGGGTTAAAATATCTACTTATTATTGGTGAGATTTTACTAATGGAACAATTAATTATTTGGATTATTGCTGGGGCAAGTGCAGTTTTATTTTTCATTGGAGCTACCTTCTTAGCTGGCATAAAAGTTGCACTGGAATATGAACGATTAGTTATTTTTCGCTTAGGAAGATATAAGCGAACAATTGGACCAGGTTTGGTCTATGTTATACCAATTCTTGAAAGCGCAAAAAAAGTTGACTTGAGAATTATTACCCAAGACATTCCTCGACAAGAGGTAATAACTCGAGATAATATACCAGTTTTAGCCAATACTGTTGTTTATTTCAAAGTAGAAAAACCTGAAGATGCTATCATTAAAATCGAGAACTATGTGTATGCTGTTAGACAATACACTCAAGCAGCATTAAGAGATATTATTGGTACAATGGAGCTTGATCAAGTCTTAACTGAAAGAGATCACATAGCATTAGACATCAGAGAAATTGTAGACAAAGAAACTAATGAATGGGGCATAGATATAAAAAGTATCAAAATCCAAGAAATTGAGCTGCCCGCTGAAATGAAAAGAGCATTTGCTATGCAAGCTGAAGCTGAAAGAGAAAAACGAGCTATTATCATCAAAGCCGAAGGTGAATTCTTTGCTGCCAAGAAGTTTGCTGAAGCAGCAAAAGAAATGGCAGGACATCCTGGTGCATTACAACTAAGGACATTACAGACAATTCGTGACATCGCACAAGATCCAAGTGAGAAAATTGTCATTTTCATGCCAAGCGAATTCTCTGGAATTGCAACTGAAGTTATAAAGCGATCTAAGAAAAAGTAGGGGAAATGCAATTGTCTATAGAACGACATCAACGCTATGTACAATTTGCGTTTAACGGAACTATGCAGCAAGTTCGCAAAGTATTACCGAAGATTGCCTATGACCCTAGAATACTTATCGAAGCAGGAACTCCCTACATAAAGCAGTATGGGATGACTGGCGTTAATCTAATCAGAAAGTATTGGCGAGGAATCGTTGTCGCTGATCTAAAAGTAACTGATGGTGCTGTTAGTGAAGTTCAATTTGCTGCAAGGGCAGGTGCTAACGCAGTAACAGTTATGGGATCAGCTCCTGTTGAAACTTTAGATTTCTTCAACGAATACTGTTCAAAACTCGGTATCTACTCAATGATAGATATGTTAGGGGTTGTAAATCCCTTAAGAAAGCTGTTACCTTTAAGACATAAACCGAATTTTGTGGTTATACATAAGGGTCGAGATGAAGAGACTAATGTTCGAAGTATCATTCGGTTCAAAGATATCTCTAAGATTAGATCAAAATATGACACTTTTATCTCTGTAGCAGGAGGATTAGAGGTAAACAGTGTACGAAAGGCTTACTTCAATGGTGCAGATGTTGCTATTTTGAACATTATAAGTTCTGGTGACCCTAATACTGGTATCTTAGATAACCTTGACTTCAGAAAAATCGTTCCAGCTATTTTAAGCGAAATTGGTCATTAACCCGAAAGTGTCGGGTTAAGTTTTTCTTTTTTAACAAAGTGCAATGTCCTGTAAATGCGGTTATTGACACTTCGTAATCACCATATAGAGTCAAAGAGAACCATGTGATAGAATTGGAAAATCTTGATCGCCAAAATAACAGTTAATTACACGTAGAATAAACACCTTGCAGAATTAGAAGATTGTTAAAATCTAATCTATTAATAATGAATCATTTAAAAGCTATGAAATAAAAGAATGGTGACCGGGGCGGAATTTGAATCCGCGATCCCTACAATTTTGGCAGAGATGGATTTTTCCATCCTTGTCCCCAATGTAGAATCATACCAATCTAGACCACCCGGCCAATTTTGTATTGTGTGATTTATTACTCATTAAAAATTTTTTCTCACTTTTGTAATGAGATGCTCTCTAATATTATTTTTTTGCAGATTTGTTGTGCTTCCTCAAGTAATGTTATAATTTTTACTGTAAAGTTTTCTTTTAAATATATTTTATAATTAATTACTTCCTTTATTGCTTTGCTTCCGGATATTCCATTAGTCATCATTGGTAGAAACCAATTTGTGTATTGATGGATGTATTTCTGCAATAATCTATATCCTTGAAATTTTATTTTGGGTCCCAGAAATGTTGTTCTATTCCTGATTGTATCCATTATCCATTCTTTTTCATTTAATAAATTTTCATAAATAAAAAGATCTAATCCAATTTCTTTCCCTAAGTGTTTTTTCGAAGAAACTAAGAATCGCCAAACACCAGCATTAGTTTGAATGGGGCAACATAATGGTTCATTGTTTGAATAAAACGGTTTTTCATGAACAAGCTTATCACAAGCAATATGTGTTTTCCAACCTGTAACAAATGCTTTTGCCTTGTTATTTTTATAGAAATTAACTGGTGGTAATGTTGTGTGACTGAACACTTTCATTCTCCAAGAGAAATGTGGAAAGTAACCTGCATCAGGACTCCAACAGCCTACTATTAATGGCTCTAGAAGTTGTTGTGGGTACTCTTCTGGCAGATCTTTTAGAATTGAATACATATGTGCTAAGAAGTACATTTTGCCAGACCTTTTGCATCTATTTGATGTATGTTTTAAATATTACTTGGATATTCTTCATTGTTTTTAGATACTTGTACCATGTAATGATTATTTGTCATTAGTTTAGTGGTTTAAAAGCACCTATTTCAAGTGTTAAGTAAAAGGAGAACATTAGATTTTGTCCTCATTAACCAACTATGAAATTAAACAACCTTCGGAAGCTAAAAAGAACAATTTGCATGCGAAAGATGAAGATAATTGTCTTATTTGCCGGGTTATGAAAATTAGACATGATCGTTCTGATATCGTTAAGTGGATTTTCTCTAGTGACAAACCAATAACTGAGAAACGCAAACTTGCTACACTCCTTACTGGTATAAAATTTGATGATGAAATTATTGAATGCTTAACTGACCCTTCTATGAAGGATTTTATCTTTTCTGAATAAACCTATTTGTTTATTCATTAATTTCTTCAGAAACTTGTTGCGTTTCTTTCTTTCTTCCAGGATTCGTAAAAATTAGAATCCATGGTATAACAATAATTGCTAATGTTCCTAGAAGAATTAGCAAAATTACCCAGGCGGGTAAATTTTGAGATAGCGATAATATTATTAGAAAATCACCCATTGGATATACACCATCTAAAAATAGAATTGTTTGATTGGTAGGTTGATTAGGATATAACAAGTATGGTTCTTGGTTATTAACGCTAGTGAGTGGAGAAACAAAATCTGACATGTTTATCTCCCAGCTATATATAGGTAATAAATCTGCTAAAACTACATCAAATCTAATTGTATCAAGATCAATTTTTAGTTCATCAATATTGAAATAAAAATTTTCAATTTGAAGTCCATATGTTTCTTTTGCATCCTCAGGGATAGTTATTGGTAAAATTATTTGCTCTCCATCGCTTGTCCATGTGAACTCATATTCATTATTTATGTTGCTTGTTTCTGCTGAGACTGTTGCTGATCCCGTAACGTTGAATATGGGCGTCATTATGAAAGCATAGGTGTAATTAAGAAAGCTTTCTTCTAGAAGCGTTATCGGGAATAGCTGTGCATCCTGAATTATCTCTTCACCAATAAATGTTTGAAATGCTACCAAATCAACGAAATTTGGAACCCCTAATTCTGAAAAGGTCAATGTTGGTGTTGGTCCAAAGGGAGTAAAGAATTTTATTGAACCATCAAATTTACCCCAAAAACTACTATTTTCACCGGTTATTCCAATTTTCAAGTTTGTTAATTCTCCTGATTTTATTTTTAATGGAGTATCGATTGTTATTTCAATGAGAGACATTAAACCGACATCTAATGATAGACTGAGATTCATACCTATTGATTCATTCCCAACAAGTGTTTCTGTAATAAACGGTCCAACTGAATGATTGAAATTAAATGTCCTTGAATCTAATTGAATATAGTTATCAACCATGGGTTTTGGTGGAGCTGTTTTCCATGATAAAATCTCTAAACCCAAGTCAAAACTAGCTAGAAAAATCAAGTCATTATTTGAAATTACATTGAATGTTCGCACTCCACTATCAGAACTAAAGGCACCAATCTTATGTGGATTATTTGGATCTGATACATCTAATACTTCCATACCCGCTAATTCGTTTGCTAGATATACAAAACTATCTTGAGTAAAGACATTCCAGGTCCTTCCTTGACTGGTATTATCATAATACTCATAGATTATTTTTGGATTTCTTGGTCTTGATATTGAAACAATTTTCATGCCATGTTCTTTATTTGCGACAAAGGCATACTTACCTTTAACACTAATTCCTACGGTATCATCACGGTCAAAGCTTAATTCAGATATCTTCTTAGGTGAATCTGGTTTAGAAATATCTACTACTTCTAAGCCTTTGTTTAGACCCGCAGCAACATAAGCAAATTTCCCTTCTACATACACATCATAAGGTTGACCTTCATGAACTCCTACTAGAATTGGATTTTCAATATCATCTATATTGATTATCTCTAATCCTTGTGTTCTGTCAACAATAAAAACTAAATGGTCCTTTAGAAATACTTTCCATGCTAACCCACCATTATCGAATTCACTTTTTTCAATAATATTATTAGGATCAGTCACATCCAGGATTTTTAACCCCACGCTTCCATGAGCAACAAAAGCAATGTTACCTTCAACTTTTACGTCATAAACACTTTCATTATCAGCTTGATATTTATTAACCAAAATAGGAGATTCAGGTTTTGTTATATCAACTATAAGCAACCCTTCTTTTTGATCAGCTAAATAAGCAAAACCATTATTAGTAGCAACACTAACTACCTCTTTACCTCCAGTAAAATGCCCAACTTTTTCCAAATTAGAAGAATTAAC
>JAUVZH010000303.1 GCA_030602675.1 Candidatus Heimdallarchaeota archaeon
AAATCCTTTTTGTCCTTCAATAACTGAATCTTTCATAAAGTAAACTGCATCTGGATTAGACATTAATGTAAGAGTAATAAGCCCCATACCTACCTTATGTGCAGAATATATACTTTCTATAATATTACCTGCGAAAGGTGAATAGGTAACTGCATCAAATCCCATTTCATTCATCCAGTAAAAACCTGCATCATTAGATGAACCAATGTCTCCTATTTTCTGATCTAATATTGAAACTAATCCTTGCTTATGGATCATCTTATTCATTTTTTGATATGTTTTTAATCCAAAATGAAAGATGTATTGATTATTAGGTTTAACTGCACAGCAATAATCCTGAACACTCTCAAGAAATTCTTCAAAAAATGTCAAAATACCTTCCTCAATTGATACGTTTTCAAAATATTTCTCTGAGAGAGTATTTTTATCACGTTGATTGGGTATTGCTGGATCAAATCCAGCACAGAGTATGGAGTCTTTTTCAGTCCTGGCTTTTTGATATTTCTTTAGGAAATTATTATCATAATCTATCAATTGTAACATTAACTCCTATGTCTAAAGTTTCAAATTGCATTAATTGTTAATATTCTTTTCGTGAACAAAATAATGTAAAGAAAATCATATTTGATGAGAGAAAATACTTATTTCATAAATCGCAAAGCTTAATTTCTCAAGAAGTTATTTTTAATTAGTGAGTAATTATGAAGATTAGAACAATTGGGTTTGCTAAAAGGATGTTTGGTTTCGAAGAAAAAGAAATCAACTTTGAAGGTAAAAAGAGATTAAATGAGCTTCTAGATTTTACTGATATACCTGTAAACCTAATAGCAATTATTGTTAATGAACAAGCTGCTTCATATGATCATGAAGTAGAAAATAATGATAAAGTAATAATTACTCAAATAGTAGCTGGTGGATAATAAAAAATAGAGAAAATAAATAGATCATTAAATTGATCTATTTAACATGGTCTGCAACTTCTTTTTCCATCCATGTCTTTAAATCAGCTTCACCAAAAACAAATTCTGTTTTTAGATCTTCCTCAAGGTTATTTGGATCAATTATAGCAATCCAACCCTTACCATAAGGATCATCATTAATTAGACCTGGATTTTCTTTGATAGCAGGATTAATTTCAACTATTGTTCCTGTTACGGGACAACGAAGTGCACCTACATATTTACCAGTTTCAATAGTTCCCAAGCTTTTACCTTTTGGTCTTTCTTTTCCAACAGGAACAGTTCTAACAAACAGTATTTTTCCTGCTAATTTTTGACCAAAGTCGTCGAATCCTACTTTGACTTTCCCATCATCAAGTTTTTTCAACCAGATATGGCCATCTCCACCTGTGAAATAATGTAAGTTTTCATCAAATTCATATTCACCAATTTTAATCAAAAGGAATTTTCCTCCATTAAAACTCATATCTACAGTTGTTTTCCTTAAGATTTTATTAAAACTTTATGCTTTGTCAGAGTTTTTTCATGCTTATCTTTACCACTTTAAACAAACAAGATACAATAGCGTTAACTATTTTGATGAACTAAACAATAAATTGAGAATCTTATTTACATCCTCTTTGGATTTTTGTTTGTTCGAATTATCTCTTTTTTCTCTACTTCTAGGTCTTGTAAGATGACGGTGAGCAATAATTGGTGGTAAATATTCTTGTAAAGCTAACTTTCTAGGTACCAGCTTCTCAATAGGTTTTTTGTTTCTATAGACAGCTGAACACTTGTGACATTTATAGCCTTTATTTTTTCCTGCAGATTTTAAACGAGCGCTACATTCATCACAAAATGGATTTTCATATGAGAAGGATTTTTCCAGTGCATCAACTCTTAATCTTTCAATATTAATTGTAAGTGGGTGTTTTTCAGTAGGAGGACGGACGCCACCAAAAACAGTAACTTCATCACCAATGATGAGATTATTTAGTTCTCCTCTAAATTTCTTTGTAGGTTCATAAGCTGCACAATCAATATCCCCAGTATCATCCTTAATTGGGAAAATAAGATGACTACCTTCAATATAGAATGGTTTCTTAGATACTTTTCCTCGAGTAATAATGGAGAGGTGCGGTTTTAATTCATTGATTTTGAATTCCTTAACAAAATGCTGATTTGTGTGTTGATTCGTTCTGAAAATCATCCTCATAGTAATTTCTTCTAGTGGTTTAATAATATTCCAAGCTTTCAATACTTCCTCTGCTGTTTCCCCTCTAATCCCTGTGAATACAGGATCTGCTCCCCTCGGCGTAATCATGATTGAATTGTAATCATAATCTACATTACTGAATGTTAAGGGAGTTGCTTTGTCTGCCGCAATAATACTATCTCGATCGATTAATCTTTTAGTACCATATTTTTCTGGACTTCGATATGTCAAATGCTCATATGTAAAATCGTCATTAAGTGGATTACCAATAGCTCCCAATGCTCCGATAATTCCTCTTCCATTGCCAAATTTTACTAAGTCGATATTAGCAAATGAATTGAATTTTTCTGCTTCAGGTATAGAAATGACATCCCACAAAGCTCTTTTTGAGAATTCTTTTACATTGCTTGTGATTTCATTCGATAGAAAAGCAATTCCCGGATTTGTATTCTCATCATCTAGTTTAGCCATTTCTTTTACTTTTTTAATTACAAGATCTCGAACATTTTCCAGGTCCTTCTCTTCTCCCTCCACTCTAATTGCTACAGCACCATTTCCTCTTGTTTTGTAAGGAATATTTGGATTTAACCTAATTAAATTTGGAAAATCTAAGAAATCTACTTGATTGGTAATTTCATTGATAATTACAGCTGCTAAATGGGTAGTACATGATCCTTTTAGTGAATCTGTATCATCAATGCCAATATGAAGAACTTTTTTCATTCTCTTTTTCCTCCAATTGCATCCAAGAATTTCTAGTATATAATTTTAGTTAAAAATAGAATCCTTTTTTCTCTAGTTTTTCTAGTAGCTCTTCTTCTCTTAAGGGGAGGACTATATCCATTTTACTAATTGGTAGCATATCATTTGGATTACCCTTAATGTACCCAAGATCAAATTGATTTTCAATAGCACTAAACCCCAATCTTTGATAAACTGCATGAGCGATTTTTGGAAGTTCACTTTCCCAAGACTCTATTCCATGAGTGTCATAGATAGCTGGAATACTACCGAATATGTTCTTGAGTGATGTGTCATTTAAGATTTGATGCTTTTTGCAGTAACCTGGAAAGAGCTCTTGAAAAGAAATCTCACCTGATAAGTTATATTTTATTTTCAACGGATGAAATGCTTGTTCAGTTCCAACAACTACAACATTTAAGGATTGGTTGGGATTTTCAATTAGCTGTCGATGCTCCTTTATAGCAATTCTAAGATTATCAATTACTTTTGTTCCACCACACGTCCAAATGATGTTTTTGCGATGTTTTTGCAATTCCTGTAACGTTTTTTTGATAATCTGATCAGGTTGATGATAGCTAGCTTTGAATTGGTTATCTAATCCAATTATTTTATTTCGTATATCTGCTAGAGGTATTACACATGTCATATCTATTGCATGTGTTTTCTCTATACCTTGAGCATCTTTTCCTTTGATCATTGATTCGGGACGTCTTAATGCAATTTGCCAAGCATTAGAAGATAGTATCATTAGCTGAATTAATTCGCGAATTCGAACTTTATCTTTCAAAGTTTCTTTGGAATAAAGTAATCCATGTCCTTCTACTACAAAGAAGGGTTCTGCTTCATGCTCTAACATTACAACGTTTATGTTGTTAGCTACCATATCTAAAACAACGTGTTGTAAAATATCACAACGGTGTTCTGAATTGGTAGATCTGGCTACTTCTATTTGCCACAAATCAGAATGAAAAATATATGATGGGTGATTAATTTCCTGTAATTCGCCTTTTCTATCTGTTATCTTATCTTTACCCCATCTAACACTTCTTCCTTCATCTTGTACCTTATAATCTCTAATAGAGATTTCACGTTGAACATGACCTGCTAGATTTGCATTATCACTATCGAAATCTATTCGTTTTCTTTGTCCTCCAGATAGAACTGTCAAGTCCTCTACAGAAGGTATCATAGAATCTTTTTCAATTTCTGAACCAGCCTTATTACTAACCGTTCCTTTGTCCATTAGTTCACTTCTTTCAATACCAATAGAATCATCCTCTTCAAATGACGAAACCTTCTCTTCTAATCTTTTTGAAACAAAACCCTTTCTAATTGAATTTAATCCGTACTTATCACTTTGCTGAGTATCTGCTTCTTTCTCAGCCTGAACGCCTTCTACT
>JAUVZH010000064.1 GCA_030602675.1 Candidatus Heimdallarchaeota archaeon
GGGATATATTGCTAATGTTTTATCACACGATAAATGTGCTGCAGGAAGCGGAGAGTTTTTTGTACAGCAAATTGGAAGGTTAGATATCTCATTATCTGAAGCTATTACTCTTGCTAAGAAAGGAAAAGTTATTGAGATAGCTTCCCGGTGTTCAGTTCATTGCAAGTCTGATATAACACACAAACTTAATCGTGGAGAAGCATCTGTTGAAGACCTTTTAATTTCCGTTTTAGCTAGTATGGCAAATAAGGTTAGGGGGTTAATCATTCAATCACGTGTCGATGTTAAACGTATGCTCGTTATTGGTGGGGTATCATTAAATGATGCTTTCGTTAACTTGTTAAGAGAACGGATCGAAGATGTAGAAATAGTAATCAAAGACGTAAGTGCTGTTTTCGAAGCATATGGAACAGCACTCCTGACTAAAGATTCACCAATTGATTATGAACTCGAATTAATTACCAGTAAAAGTTTCTCTACAATGCCATCTTTGGAGCAATTTGGTGATCAAGTTACTATTGTTGAATCTTCTGATTACAAGAAAGATTTCAAAAAAACTGCTAGCTTTTTGTTAGGTGTTGATGTTGGCTCAACAACTACTAAGGCTGTTATTGTTGATCCTGAGGATTCTAATGTAATTGCTTCCCATTATGGTAGAACAAATGGTAATCCTGTAGAAGCTACTAGGAAATGTATTAGTGAAATCATATCACAAATAGGAAATCAAAAAATCCAGCTAGTAGGTGTTACAGGTTCTGGTCGAGATTTAGTTGCAGCATATCTTGGAACATCTGCTGTTTATAATGAGATATCTGCTCACTCTAGGGGAGCAGTATACTATGATCCAGAAGTAGATACTATCTTTGAAATTGGTGGTCAAGATTCCAAGTATATGTATCTCCAAAATGGGGTCCCTGTTGATTATGCTATGAATGCTACTTGTTCAGCCGGAACAGGGTCTTTTCTTGAAGAGAGTGCAAAAGGTGATCTTGGTGTTGATATTTTCAATATATCTCCAACAGCAATTAAAGCAAAGAATCCAATTAGGTTTAAGGCTGATTGTGCTGCTTTCATCAATACAGATATTCGAACAGCAATGCAAGAG
The DNA here is from genome assembly GCA_030602675.1 of Candidatus Heimdallarchaeota archaeon. GTDB lineage: Archaea > Asgardarchaeota > Heimdallarchaeia > JABLTI01 > JABLTI01 > JABLTI01. The sequence goes on from JAUVZH010000064.1 coordinate 1,106, forward strand.
GGTTACGGGCGAGATAATATTATTGGAGGATTAGTCTACTCTATCGTTGATAATTATTTAAACAAGGTCAAAGGTTCAAGAGCAGTTGGAAAGAAAGTTTTCTTCCAAGGAGGAGTAGCTAAGAATCACTCGGTAGGATACGCGTTTGCGGAAGCAACTGGTAAGCAAATCATTATTCCCCCAAATCCTGAATTGGTCGGTGCATTTGGAATCAGTCTCATTGCAAAAGAGAAACATGAACAACATGAAATTAAAGGAATGCCTGAGAAAACAACTCTTGAAACTTTAAAGGAGGAAAAGCTAAAACATCTTGGTAGCTTTACATGTAAAGCTTGTGAGAATTACTGTCGAATTGAAAAATATGAAGTTGGTGGTCGACGCTTTTCTTTCGGAGGGAGTTGTACTAAATATGAGCATCAGTGGAAAGGCACAGAAAAACAAGAAGAAAAAGAAAATCTTGTTGAAAAAAGGAATGAATTAATGTTAAGGAGTAAAGAGGAAATCAAAATCAAGGGAGCTAGAATTAAAGGAAAAATTGGGATTCCAAGAGCTTTGTTGACTCACAGTTTGTATCCATTATTTTCTACCTTTTTTGAGGAATTAGGTTATGAGGTTATCCTTTCAGGAATTGACGATGAGAAAGAGCTTATGACAAATGCTCCGTTCTGTTATCCCGTCCAAATTTTACATGGTGCTATTTTGGATTTAATAAAGAGTAATATAACAACAATCTTTTTACCACATGTTCACAATATGCCAAAAGGTGAAAAGTGGGTGGAATCCACTTTTTGTCCTATAACTCAAGCAAGCCCTTATTTTATCTCAGCAGCTTTTAAAGATACAACATTTCTTAATCCAATACTCGATTATACAGATGGATATGAGCATGATAATTCAATGGTTATGATGGCTTGTACTCAACTTAATGAACCGAAAAAGCTAACAATTGAAGCATACAATAAGGCAATTAGAGCTCAGTTAGATATAGAAAACCAATTCTTTGAAATGGGTAAAAAGGCAATTGAAAAGCTAAATGGGTCAGATGAAATTGGAATTGTTCTTGTAGGAAGAAGTTATAACGCTTTCCCACCTGAAACATCACTAAAGATCCCAAAGAAACTAGCAAGTATGGGAGTAACTGTCATTCCCTTCGATTTCTTAGAAAAACAAATGGTTCATGATATACCATGGTACTTTGCCAATTATGTAAAAATAGCAATTGATTTAGTTAACAAGAATGATAACCTATTCTTACTGTATATTAATAGCTTTAGTTGCACAATTGATGCTTTTTCTCAAAACTATGTAAGAGCTGAAATGAGCAATAAACCATTTCTTCTTTTAGAGCTTGATGCTCATACTGCAGATGCGGGAATTCAAACACGTCTTGAAGCTTTCCTTGAGATTGTTAAGAATTTTCAGGTAAGCAAGAGGAAGTTAGAAGAAAAATCATTCCAAGTTACTAGAGTAAAGAGAAGAGATGGAAAAACATTTGTTTTAACTTCAAATGGTAAAAAACTGGATATTAAAGATTCGCGTGTAAAACTTTACTCACCACCCTTTTCAAAATACCATACTGATGTTGCTCTTAAAACACTCAGACTTTTTGGATATAATATGGGAGAATCTGATGAGATCATATTAGATTATCCTATCAAAGGTTTAAGATGCAGTACAGGAAAAGAGTGTATTCCTTTACCGGTAGTTCTTGGTCACCTGCTGACGTTAGTAGAAAATAGAAAACCCGGTGAAGTAATAGGATACTATATGATAAGAGGGGGATCACCATGTGCTGTTTATAGCTATTTCCATTATATTGAACAATTTATTGAACAAAATGAATTGGAAGATGTATTTATTTTCAGATTTGATTATCTTACTCATTTCTTAGGTATGAACATCTTAGACGTTGCTCGTTATTTCCCAAGAATGATTTTAATAGGCGATCTCATGTCAGAGATAGAAAGTTCATTATTTGTTGTAGGAGAAGAAGGAAGCTTAGATCTTCTACGAAAATATTGGTCGGAATTTATAGAGAACATTAAAAGTAAGAGCAAATACAGTAAGAATGTTAAGAAGCTAATTAGAAAGATAGCAAAGATACCAATAAAAAGTTCTCCTAAAGATCATCCAAGAGTTATAATTAGTGGTGATTTCTTTGTTCGTTTCAGTCCTTTCTTTCTTGAAGAGCTTAAAAAGATCTATAGAAAAGAGGGTATTATCGTAAAATCAACAGATTTGTACGAGCTTTCATTGTATGGTTTCCATTATCAAGGTGGCTATATGATAATAAAAGGATGGAAGAAAGATCCTGATAAAATCGGAACACAACTTAGGGCCACTGCCACTATATGGGATGAGGGATCAAGAAGACTCCTAATAAGTAGAACAGCACTTAAAATCATGAGTCGAATAGAAAGAAGACAAAGGAAACTATTTGAAAAAACTGGTTTACTATATGCCGAACCTAATGATTTGAATGAAATGTTTAGACAATCTAGTCCTTGGATAAGTCAATTAATATTCGGAGAAGCAATTCCAACAATTGGGAAAGGACTAGAAACATTGGAAGGTTCTCACTATGATTCTCTAATTTTAGCAGGTCCCTTTAATTGTTTGCCATACAAAATCTCCCAAGCAATACTAAAGCCAATTTATATGGAGCATAACAAACCATTACTTGTATTTGATGTTGATATCTCAGCAATTACACCAAATACGAAACGATTAATTCAAGCAAACATTGAGCAAATAAAAAGGAGAAGAGAAGATCCTGCTTATGTCGAGCAAATGAAAAGAAGTAGAAAAATAAGAGCAAGAGTTAGAAAAATACTGGAAAGAAGAATGAGAAGAAAGGATAAATTAATTGACAGAAGAGTAAATGGTTCTCTCTCAGCAAAAGAAATCAGAAGTTTTAGAAAAAGTGAAAGATTGAATAGAAGACTAAATAAAAGATTAAATAGAAGACTCAATAGAAAAACTTGAAAATTCATGAGATAAAAAAGAGATCTTACCAAAGTTACAAACTTCAGTATCGTTTTTTCATACTTTATAATAGATCGTAGAATGTACAGGATGAGGTTATTTGATATGATGAATGTTGAAATTATGTGGAAGGAAGTCTATAAAGATGACAATAAGCTTCCAAGCATTGGTACACAAATGATTGAATTCTGGGATTATGATGAAGAATCTTTAAGACCTTGGAGGGTAAGCGCGAACTTCATTTACTCATTCAAGCAAAACGGTCAAGATCGTATCTTGCGTATTGTTCCAGATAGTGAACGCACTGTAAAACAAATATTAGCTGAACTTGATTTTATGAATCATTTAAGAAAGCATGAATTACCTATACTTGAACCTCTTTTGTCAAAAAAAGGTGACGAAATTGAAAGTGGGATGAATGAAAATGGTTTATTTCATGCTGTAGTTTACGATCATGCACCTGGTAGATACATTGAATTTGAAGATTTAAATGAAAAACAGTGGCTCGAATACGGAAGAATGATGGCTAGATTGCACAATGCTTCTCTAACATTTATACCTCATTCCAAACGAAAAAGAAGAACTTGGAAAGATGACATAAACATTGCTATACAAAAATTACCTGAAGATGATGTAGAGCTAAAGAAAATATTGCTTCACTTACAAAAATTAATTGAAAAAATACCAAAAGGAAAATTTTATGGTTTAATCCACTACGACCTTTGTTATGATAATATCATTTGGGATAATGATTCATATGTAATAATTGATTTGGATGATGCGGCTTATTATCCATTTGTTGTTGACATTGCTTTTGGAATTGATGATGTTAGAGAACAACCACCAGAAAAGAGGGAGCAAATATTGAATTGGTTTTCAACTGGTTACAAAGAGATAAAACAATTACCAGCTGATTGGAAAGAACAATTAAATCTGTTTTATGATCTTGAGGATAGTCTAAAGTATGCAAGAACGCTTTATGCTTACCATGGAACAGACCCAGACCAATATCCTGAATGGCTTATTAAACTAAAACAAAGACACATCAAGTACATGAAAGGAAACAAAGAAAAACTGATTGCTAAATGGAATGAAATCCTCTAAATTCCTTTTCCAATGAATTCTATTGAAAGAAAAATAGAAAGAATATGTAAAGTGTTAATACTTTACATGTCATCTAAATCAAGTACAAAAATTGCAATAAAATCAACTATAAGTAGAATTTTTTGCCACAAAGGAACAGTAAATGCAGGACCGGTAAATCCTATCGTTTTATCCAATATATAGAAAATACCTAATATTATCATCACTGAAAAGACAAGAGCAACTACTACCATATCTAAGTAAAAATCTAGTGGCTTCTTTTCAAACTTCAAATCATGTTTACGAGCAAATCGTAGTAATTGACTAACAAAGTTTACCATTGCAAAACCAAAAATAAACATAATTGAACCAATAGAATGATATAATGACAGTGTTGGATGATCGCCAGGAATAGCGATACCTGCAGCTCCGACCGAAACTATAATGTAAAGAAAACCCTTCAAAATATTGTTTCTAAGAACAGGTCGAATGAAATAGAAAATAGCTATTACTAAATTCATGAATGCTGTTATGCCAAAACCTATAGTCATGATTAACATTGAAATTGTGTTATCATTGTTTAAATCAAAACTATAGATGTTGCCTAAAGCACTAATCATCTCATAAATGAATTCATAACTTTCAGCGTAAAAAACCCAAGCAAGTACAAGTGTCAAGAACATAACTGGAACTGTTAACCAAATGATTAATCGAACAATTTTTTGAGATCTTCTTATTTTACTGTCAATTAACGCAGTTCGAGCTTCAGTTGCATCAATCATAAACATCCCGAATTATTAATTGAATCTTATCTTATATAACCATTAACATTCATGACAAAGAAAATACAAAAGGAAAAAATTGAGCATAGTTTTTAGAACAACATAAAATCTATGAAGAATTTTAAAAGAGTTGAAATCGTTATTTATTTATGACGAAAGTACTTATTTTTAATGGTAGTCCAAGAAAGAAAGGCAATACTTCTGTTTTAATCAAGGAATGTGTGAGAGCGATTAATGATTCAGGTAAGGAAGCTGAGATTTTTTTCCTAAATGATTTGACCATTAAACCTTGTCAGTTCTGTGATTGGTGTATAAAAAACAATGCACTATCATGTGTTCAGAAAGATGATATGAATAACTTGTATCCAAAATTACTTGAAAGTGATGTCATTGTTCTCGCTTCACCGATTTTTTGGTTTAATGTTTCAGCTCAAATGAAACTTTTTGTTGATCGTTTATATGCTCTACATGGGAAGAATGGTTATGCTTTAACACAAAAGAAAATAGCAACAATATTGGTTTATGGTGATAGCAATGTGGATCAATCGGGTGTTAAGAATGCAATTGGTTCAATAGAAGATTTAATTCGTTATATGAAAAGTGAGAATATCGGAATTGTTCATGGAACAGCATATAAAATAGGTGATGCTGAAAAAAATAAAGAACTGATGTCTCAAGCATATGAATTAGGATCAACAATAAGTAAATAATGTTCATTTTTTAGTGTTTTTTTCACTATAAACTTCCCAGAGTAATTTCATTTCATTACATGTTTCAAGTAAATCAGCCAGCTTTCCTTGAGCATCAATTCTCCCATCTTTTAAAACAATAATATTATCTGCTCTTTGGAGAGCAATTGGTCGATGAGAGACAACAAGGCAAGTTGTCCTATTCGATTTGTCAAAAAGTTGATTCCATAATTGCTGTTCTGTTTCAATATCAAGTGCACTTGATAGATCATCAAAAACTAATAATTCTGGTTCTCGGATAAACATCCTTGCAGCAGCTAATCTTTGTCTTTGTCCTCCAGAAAGTTTTACTCCTTTAGGTCCTATTACTGTATTTAGTCCATCTCTAAACTTTGTAACTTCTTCCGCAAATACTGCCAACCTTAATGATTCGGATATTTTCTTATCAGTTTCTAACATTCCCATTGTTATATTTTCTCTAATAGTCTCACTAAAGAGATTGGGAACTTGTGGGGTGTAGGCTGTTCTTGGTGGAGTGAAAAAGGTTTTCGGGTCTTCAATTAACTCTTCATTCCAATAAACTTCTCCTGTCTCTTTTGGTAGCAAACCCAACAAAATTCGTAAGAGAGTAGTTTTTCCAGAGCCTATTTTTCCAGTGATAACAGTAAACGATCCACGTTCAATTGTTAAGTTTATATTTTCAATACCATTCCCATTTGCTGCATACTCATAGCTTAAATTCTTTAATTCGAGCTTGTACAATCTATCTTGTTGAGTTTTTGTTAGATTAGATATAGCTGGAAAAGGTTCTCTAATATAGATTGGCTCATGTTTAACAAGATCCTCTTCAGAATTAGAAACATCTCCACTTTTTATCAATTCAAACATTCTTTCATAAGATACTTTTGCTCGAGAATGTAATGGGAATAACTCTCCAGTCTCCCACAATATCTCTCTCAATTGACTTAATTGTGCCATGAAAAAGTAAAGGTTACCTATTGTTAATGCTCCTGCATGTAACCAAGAGCCAGCCCATAGCAATAGAAAACCTGTGCCAAATGAGGTTACCAAGAAGAATATAATCATTACTAGAGCTCGAAAGATTTCATCTTTCATTACAGCAGTACCGCGTTCCTCGTTTAACTCATCAAAATAAGTTAAAATGTCCTCTTCTGCTGTTGCCACTTTAAATGTTTGAATGGAACCAAAAATCTTTCCTATAACATCCGTTACTTTTCCAGTAGCGTCTCTACTTACTTTATGATACTTCTTGTATCTTCGTCGAAACAATAATCCTGCAGTCATTATTAAAGCTGAGATGGGAAGAAAAACAATGAGAGTTAACTTCCAACTAATTAGTGACATATAAGCCAATGAAATGACCAAATAGATAAGAAAGGGAATTCTATATGCCAAAACTTTACTGAAAAGAACAGTCTCGAATACATCTCCTCTAAACCTCGAGATTGATTCTCCTGGAGACTTTGGAATTGCTTTTGCTCCTGGTTTCTTAAGTATCCCTTTCATCATATTCTTACGTAAAAGAATCGTCTGTGATTGCCAATAAATTTCCCAAAATAATAGCTCAAAGATATTGCATAGAAAACGAACAAAAAAGAGAACTGGGAGAATTATTACTAAAGTCCATAAACCCAGTTCAAGTTGTGCTACTCCTGCAAGCTTATCAAAAATCTGACTAACAATAAAGTCTGTAGTTGGTTTAAGAGTAACTAATCCTATTAAGCAAATTAATTGACCAATAATAGACCATGATCGATGTCTTAATAACCCCCATGTTAATTTCCAAACCCTCATAGTAATAACCCCTCGTAGTTTTTTTGTAAGAGAAGAGAAAACTGGGAATTGGGATTTTTAATTAGCTCTTCTCTGGAATCGTATTCTATTACTTCACCTTTTTCTAGAATTAAAATATCATCTACTTTATCTAATGTTGATAATCGATGAGCAATTATTATTGAACAACGACCATGCAGTAGTTTTGCTAAGGCTCTATTGATTAATTGTTCTGTAACAGGATCTAATCTTGATGAAGCTTCATCAAGAACAACTAGTTGGGGATCTTTCAGAAATGCTCGAGTGAGAGCTATTAATTGTTCCTCTCCTGCAGATAATCCTAGTTCTGACAAAACTACTGTGTCTAAACCTTTAGGTAATTTATTGAACCAATTTTCCAAGCCTAAATCAATTATCACTTTTGTAATTAATTCATCTGGAATACTTCTATTAAACAAAGTAATATTATCTCGAAGAGATGCATGGAAAATTTCGACTTCTTGTGTAACATATTCAATATCCTTTCTCAATGATTTTAAATTGAAATTACTGATATCTTTACCTTTGATTTTAATTGAACCTTGGTTGGGGTCATATAGTCGAAAAATTAGCTTAGCAATTGTAGTTTTACCACTTCCAGTTCTTCCGACAATCCCTAAACACCTATTTGAATGTAAATTAAATGAAACGTTTTGTAATACCTTTTCTTCTTTAATATACCCAAAGGTAATTTTTTCGAATTCAAGGTTAAAATCCCCAGAGGGAATTTTAGTTCCAGCTAAATCAACTATCTTTGTTTCTACATCAAACAGTTCGTTAATTCGAGTAATATTAGCATTTATTTGTTGAAAAACTTGTAATTGGGCGAGAATTGAATGAATTGGTCTTAGTAGTAAGTATACATAACTCAGAATCATAAAAACAGTTCCAGAAGTTAAAATGCTATTATTATATAACGGTATACAGATGACGAAAACTAAAGTTATGCTTATTGATAGCATTCCCCAAGCAACTGCTCGGAACATCCAGTCTGCAATTTCTGCTCTTAGAGTGCCTCTATACTCAACTCGAGAATAATCGTGAAATTTTTTCATTATATGATTCGAGCTGCCAAGACTTTGAATATCTTCAGTTGCAGTAATGCTTTCTTCAACAAAACCAAATAATTTTGTAGTAGAATCACGCAATTTCTGCCAATATTTGCTGGTGAAGTTTCGAACAAGAAAAAGAGCGATTAAAGCCAATATTGTAAAGCCAGTAAAAGCAACACCGAATATCCAGCTTTCAATAAAAAATGCAATTAATATTCCAATAATT